>NZ_JAKNEQ010000006.1:0-149725 GCF_022137125.1 Streptococcus mitis
CCGTGTTACCGCCGTGAAAAGGCGGTGTCTTAACCCCTTGACCAACGGACCTGAGCTGTTATTTTCAACTCTTACTATTATACAGACTTTTTCTGACTTGTCAACTACTTTTTTGAACTTTTCTAATTAATTTTACAACAGCTTCCGTTCGAGCTGTATGTGGGAACATATCGACCGACTGGATATAATGAAGATCATAGACTTCTACTAAGCGTACTAAATCACGAGCCAAGGTCGAAACATTGCAAGAAATATAGACCATCTTTTCTGGTACATAGGTAAGAATAGTATCTAATAACTTATCGTCCAGACCTGTACGTGGTGGATCCACAATCAGAGCATCTGCTCGGTAGCCTTCCTTATACCAGCGAGGAATAATCTCTTCTGCCGTTCCAGCTTCATAATGAGTATTGTCAAATCCCATTCTTTTAGCATTTCGCTTGGCATCTTCAATAGCTTCTGGAATAATATCCATACCTCTGAGTGTTTTAACTTTCTTTGCGAAGGCAAATCCAATCGTTCCAACTCCACAATAAGCATCAATCAAATGGTCTTCTTTATTTACATCCAAGGCTTTTACCGCCTCATTATAAAGAACTTCTGTTTGTTCAGGATTTAGTTGATAGAAAGCTCGAGGAGATAGTGAAAATTCATAATTGAGTACACCTTCTTGAATACTCTCTTCTCCCCATATAATCTCTGTCTTTTCACCATAAATCTCACTGGTTTTAGCTGTATTTGTATTAACAGCTACTGTCACAACCTCTGGAAAATCTTTAATTAAATCTTTTACCAGCAGGGTTAAATTAAGCTGGCGGTTTGTAACAACAATAATCTGAACCTGTCCAGTCTTTCTTGCTCGTCGGACCATTATAGTTCTAACACCTAGAACTTTTCTCTCATCCGTGATTGGAATCTGGTGATAAGTAAGCAATTCTGCTAGACGATTAGCAATCACTTGGGTTTCCTTGTCTTGTACCAGGCAGTCTTTCAACTCTACTAAATAGTGAGAGTTTTGTGCATATAAGCCCGCCTTAACCTGATTCTTAAATTTTCGAGTCTGAAATTGTAACTTAGCACGGTAATATTTTGGTTCCTGCATTCCAATAGTTGGGCGGATTTCATAGTTTTCATATCCTACAGGAGCAAATTTTTTCAGCGCTTGATGAAGTAAGTCCGTCTTGAACTCTAGCTGCTTATCATAATGCAGGTGCATGATTTGGCAGCCTCCGCACTCATTATAAATAGTACAAGCTGGCACAACTCGAAATTTAGACTTCTTATTAACCTTTAGTAATTTTGCTTCAACAAAGTTACGTTTAATAGAAGTAATCTGACAATAGATATCTTCACCTTTGAGAGCACCAGGCACAAAGACTAATGTTTTTTGATAAAAGCCGATTCCCTCACCATTAATTCCCATGCGCTTGATTTTTAATGGTATTTTTTGTTTCACTTTCAGATTCATACCCCTATCTTATCACATTTTGAGTTATAATAGAACTATGAAAATCACAAAACTTGAAAAGAAAAAAAGACTCTATCTGATGGAGCTTGATAATGGCGACAAATGCTACATTACTGAAGATACTATTGTTCGTTTTATGTTATCAAGAGATAAGGTGATAAGTGAAGAAGAATTGAAAGAGATTCAGGACTTTGCCAAATTTTCTTACGGTAAGAATCTAGCCCTCTACCACCTATCCTTTAAAGCACGTACTGAAAAAGAGGTCAGAGAATATCTGAAAAAATACGATATTGATGAAAACATCGTTTCTCAAGTCATTATTAATCTTAAAGAAGATAAGTGGATTAATGATGCTCAGTACGCTTATGCTATCATCAATGCCAATCAACTTTCAGGAGACAAGGGTCCTTATGTACTGACTCAGAAACTAGCTCAAAAAGGGATTTCAAAATCTACTATAGAAGAGAACTTGAAAGAATTTGATTTTTCTGAAGTTGCTCAACGTGTAGCTAATAAACTATTGAAAAAATATGAGGGAAAACTTCCAGCTCGTGCCTTGCAAGATAAGATAATCCAAAATCTGACCAACAAGGGGTTTTCCTATTCTGATGCTAAAACTGCTTTTGACCAGTTGGATAGTCAAGTTGATCAAGAAACGACTCAGGAACTCATCTTCAAGGAACTTGATAAGCAATATGCTAAGTATGCCCGAAAATATGAAGGATACGAACTTAAACAGCGTTTAACTCAAGTTTTAGCACGAAAAGGCTACGATTTTTCGGATATAGCAAGCGCTCTCAGAGAATATCTTTAATATTTTCATGTAAAATTCACAGATTTTAGGTAATTTTATGGTACAATAGTAAACGATAAACTTATAAATTGTAGAAAGTTGGTTAGTTATGAAGCTTCCAAAAGAAGGCGACTTTATTACAATTCAAAGTTATAAGCATGATGGGAGTCTCCACCGAACTTGGCGGGACACCATGGTACTAAAAACAACAGAAAACGCCATTATTGGTGTCAACGATCATACACTGGTTACCGAAAGTGATGGTCGTCGTTGGGTCACTCGAGAACCGGCTATTGTTTACTTTCACAAGAAATATTGGTTTAATATCATTGCCATGATTCGTGATAATGGAATTTCCTACTATTGCAATATGGCTAGCCCCTACTATCTGGATGAAGAAGCACTGAAGTATATTGATTACGATTTGGATGTTAAAATTTTTACAGATGGAGAGAAACGTCTCTTGGACGTTGAGGAGTATGAGCGTCACAAACGCAAAATGAATTATTCCGATGACTTGGACTATATTTTAAAAGAACATGTCAAAATTCTTGTTGATTGGATTAACAATGGACGAGGTCCTTTCTCAGAAGCCTATGTAAACATTTGGTACAAGCGCTATGTAGAACTAAAGAATCGGTAAAGTTGTCAAACTGGGGTTAAGACCCCGGTTTTTTTATTTTAAAAACCCAGCTTTACAGCTGGGGTGATTTCTATATATCTAATTTCGTAACAGTAAATTTGATGTGGGAATAGTCTTTTTCAACATCCTTATCCAGCAAGAAAGCTGTAGCATCTTTCTTAACCTGAACCAGGTCAATATTCTGAGCTTGGGCTGCATAGACACAACCACAATAACATTGACGGTAAATGTCATACTCTTCACACATCTCTACCGAACGTTTGTAGCCTTGATTTTTCTTGAAATCACTTGGAAGATAGTGGGTTGTATAAATTTTTTGCACATCGATTCCGATACTATTAATGGTTTGAGAATTCTTATGAGGACTGATGGTCAAGGCTGAGCCAAAGTAGTCAAAGCCCAAGTCCATAGCCACTTGAGCTGTCTTATCCAGTCGGTAGTCAAAGCAAACCTGGCAACGGTCGCCACCTTCAGGCTCTTCTTCCAAACCTCGAACCAGTTTACGATATTCGTTAGGTTCATAAGGAGCTTCTAGGTATTGAACGCTATTGCCAGTTCGCTCATTGAAATCACTGACAAACTTTTTAGTCACATAGGCACGCTTATGGTATTCTGCCTTGGGATGGATATTAGAATTGGCAAAATAGATTGTCACATCTGCATACTTGGTCAAATATTCGAGGGTATAGGTACTGCAAGGGGCACAGCAAACGTGCATGAGAATGGTTGGCCGTTGCTCATTTTTCTCCCATACTTGTACCATCTTCTGCATGACACGGTCATAATTAATCTTCTGATTGAGGTTCATCTTGCTCAGAATTTCTTCTACATCGATCATGTTCTTCTCCTTTTTCTAGTCTTATTTTATCATATAAGTTAGGAGAGCTCAAATCTATTTAGAAGTGAATATCATAAAAAGGAGGAATAGCCATTCCCTCCTTTTGTGTTTTTTATAAGTTGTTTTCTATAGAAAGCTTACATCATCCCACCCATCATACTTGGATCCATTGCTGGAGCTGGGGCTGCTGGTTCTGGTTTATTGGCTACGACTGCTTCCGTAGTCAAAATCAAGCTGGCTACAGATGCTGCATTTTGTAGAGCTGAACGACTCACTTTAACTGGGTCGATAATCCCTTGATCAATCATGTTAACCCATTCGCCAGTTGCTGCATTGAAGCCTGTACCAACTTCAGCATTTTTCAAACGATCGATAACGATAGAGCCTTCAAATCCTGCATTGTGGGCGATTTGACGAACAGGTTCTTCCAAAGCACGGAGAACAATATTGCGACCCGTTGCTTCGTCTCCTGTTAATTCCAAATCAGCCACGGCTGGAATCACATTGACAAGGGCTGTTCCACCACCTGCAACGATACCTTCTTCAACGGCTGCACGAGTAGCGTTGAGGGCATCTTCAATGCGGAGTTTCATTTCTTTCAACTCAGTTTCAGTTGCAGCTCCGACCTTAATAACCGCTACACCACCTGACAATTTTGCCAAGCGTTCTTGCAATTTTTCACGGTCAAACTCAGAAGTTGTAGTTTCGATTTGAGATTTGATAACTGCAACACGGTGAGAAATCGCTTCAGGATTTCCAGCACCTTCTACGATAACAGTGCTATCTTTGTCCACGGTTACTCTCGCTGCTTGACCAAGAGCTTCAATTGTCGCATCTTTCAACTCAAGACCTAGGTCTTCTGTGATAACTGTTCCGCCTGTCAAGATGGCGATATCTTCAAGCATGGCTTTGCGGCGGTCACCAAAACCAGGTGCCTTGACCGCTACCACGTTGAAGGTTCCACGAATCTTGTTCAAAACAAGAGTTGGAAGAGCTTCACCATCTACATCATCCGCAATAATCAATAGTGGACGATTGCTTTGGAGAATACTTTCTAGGAGTGGCAAGATTTCTTGGATATTAGAAATTTTCTTGTCTGTAATCAAAATGTACGGATTTTCAAGGTCAGCCACCATTTTTTCGCTATCTGTCACCATGTACTGTGAAAGGTAACCGCGGTCAAACTGCATTCCTTCCACAACTTCCAGTTCTGTTTCCATACCACGTGACTCTTCGATAGTGATGACACCATCTTTGCCAACTTTTTCCATGGCTTCAGAGATGTACTCACCGACTTTTTCAGAACGAGAAGAGACGGCTGCAACTTGAGCGATAGCTTCTTTGTTGGCAACAGGAATAGCATTGTTTTTCAAGGCTTCAACTGCTGCAGCAACTGCTGTTTCAATCCCACGACGAATGCCAATTGGATTGGCACCTGCAGTGACGTTTTTGATTCCTTCACGGACGATAGCTTGGGTCAAGACTGTTGCAGTCGTAGTCCCGTCACCTGCGATATCATTGGTTTTAGAAGCTACTTCTGATACCAATTTGGCACCCATATTTTCAAAATGGTCTTCCAATTCGATTTCTTTGGCAATAGTCACACCGTCATTGGTAATCAAGGGTGAACCGAATGACTTTTCAAGAACGACATTACGGCCTTTTGGTCCCAAGGTTACTTTAACAGTGTCTGCAAGGATATCGACACCACGGACCATATCTGAACGGGCATCAGATGAAAATTTAATTTCTTTTGACATACTTACTTTCTCCTTCTATTTTTCAATGATAGCCAAGATGTTAGCTTCGCCTACGATGATGTACTTTTCATCGCCATCTTTGACATCAAGACCTGCGTGTGCTTCAACCAAGACACGGTCTCCAGCTTTAACACTTGGAGTAACCAAGTCACCGTTCAAGGTACGAACACCTTGTCCAGTAGCCACAACTTGAGCTGTTTTGGTTTTTTCTTGGGCTGAACCTGCGAGGACAAAACCTCCAACAGTTTGTTCTTTTTCTTCTACTTTTAAGACCACACGGTCCCCTAATGGTTTCAACATCTGATTTCCTCCATAATGAGATAGATATCATTAGCACTCTTTACACTTGAGTGCTAATTCATAGTTCTATTGTATCACTTGGTCAGAAATAGTCAAGAAAAAAGTCTGACTTTCTCAAGATAAAAAGCCTGAGACCAACTCAGACTTTTTAATGCTTAAAATGGCAATTCTTCCTCTTCCAAAACCAAATCCGCCAAATCTTGTCCTGCATTATTTTCACGCATGGCACGTTGAGCACGACTTTCCAAGAGTTGGAATCCTGTCACAAGGACTTCAGTCACATAGTTCATCTGACCATTTTTCTCAAAACGACGGGTACGAAGTTCTCCATCCACAGAGATAAGACTACCTTTAGTTGCGTAGCTGGCCAAGCTTTCTGCTAGTTTGCCCCATAGAACCATATTGACAAAGTCAGCTTCGCGCTCCCCATTTTGGTCTTTGTAACGACGGTTCACAGCGATAGTTGCTCGCGCTACTGACTTGTCATTGTTGGTTTTGTGCAATTCTGGTGTAGACGTCAAACGCCCAATCATGATAACTTTATTATACATATTTTTTCCTCCTACTTATCTATTCGCAGAAAATCAAAAAAGTTACAGAAATTTGTAACTTTTCGAGGAAATTTTTTACTTTTTATGAACCATGAAACCTGTCGCCTGTTGATTGGCCATAATGGTCATATCTGTAATCTGCACACGACGAGGTTGACTGGTCACATAGACTACTGTGTCTGCAATATCCTGAGCTTGCAAGGCTTCTATTCCTTGGTAAACGGACGCAGCTCTCTCTTTATCACCATGAAAACGTACCGTAGAAAAATCTGTTTCGACAATTCCCGGTTGAATAGTCGTCACCTTGATATCCGTTGCGATGGTATCAATTCGCAGACCATCTGAAAAGGTCTTAACCGCTGCCTTGGTAGCTGAATAAACTGCTGCACCCGCATAGGCATAAATTCCTGCGGTTGAGCCCATATTGATGATATGTCCTTGATTGGCTTTTACCATTGCTGGCAAGAAACAGCGAGTGACTGCCATCAAACCTTTGACATTGGTATCCAACATGGTCAGCATATCCAACTCTTCATAGTTTTGATATGGAGCCAAGCCAAGAGCCAAACCTGCGTTATTGACCAGAATATCAATCTGACCTATCGTTTCTAGAATATCAGAGCAGACAGTCTTTACCATGGTCATATCTGTGACATCTAGCGAAAAAGTCCAAACTGTCTGATTTGGGAAGGCTTCTGCAAACTCCGACTTAAGGGCTTCTAGTCTATCTGTCCGTCGACCTGTTAAAACGATATTCTCACCCTGCTCCAGATAAGCACGCGCAATCGCTTCACCGATTCCTGATGTCGCCCCTGTAATCACAACATTTTTTGTCATCTTATTTCCTTCTAGCTGGTCTATCAGATACTGACAACTTCCTAGGTAGTCCAGTGTTTAGCTGGATCAAATGGAGTTCCAACAACTTGGTCTTCTGATAATTCAATAATACCACGCTTTTGCGGAGCATTTGGCAAGGCAAGTTCACGAGGACTACACATCATGCCAAAACTCTTTTCACCACGAAGCTCACCTGGGAAAATGAGATTCCCTTTGGGCATCATTGCTCCTGGAAGAGCTACAATGGTTTTCAACCCGACACGCGCATTGGGAGCCCCTGCAACGATTTGCACTGTCTTGTCACTCGCGACTGCAACTTGGCAGATGTTAAGGTGGTCACTATCAGGATGGGCTACCATCTCGACAATTTCACCAACAACAAACTTAGGTTCCTTGTCATTGACAATTTCTTCTTTAAAACCTTCCGCCTGCAATTCTTGGTTCAAACGAGCTACTTGTTCATCAGACAAAAAGACTTGACCGCGCTCTTCAATTTCAAACAAACTTGAAACTTCGAAAATATTCCACGCCACTGTTTCCCCATTATCTTTGAGGAAAACACGGGCTACCTTGCCTTTGCGCTCCACATCTAATTTGGCATCTCCTCTATTTTTCGCGATGACCATAAGGACATCACCGACATGTTCTTTGTTATATGTAAAAATCATTGTTTCCTTTTTCTCCTATTTCAGTCCTGCTAAAAAGTCGTTAATTTGTTGCTTGCTTTTACGGTCGCGATTAACAAAACGACCGATTTCCTTGTCTTTTTCTAGAACTACAAGGCTAGGGATTCCGTAAACATCCCAGAGTTTAGCCAAATCCATATACTGGTCTCGGTCCACTCGAATAAAGGTGAACTCTGGATTGGTCTCCTCAATCTCTGGCAAGGCAGGATAGATATAACGACAATCGCCACACCAGTCTGCTACAAAAAGAAAGACCTTCTTGCCATCTTTTTCTACTAAAGATGCTAATTCTTCTATACTTGCTGGTTGTATCATAAGACTTCCTCCTCATAGACTAGGTCTTCGTTTTCATAGATAAAGGTATAATGACGGCCATCCTCAAAAATGACACCACCGACTAGTCGTTCTAGACTACTTTCATAAACTTGAACATAGAGAGTCGCAATTTCCCCCATATCTGAAAAATGGTCTCGCACAATCGCTGTCAACTCTTCCTGAGTCTTCATGAGCTTATGGTCATCTGCAACTTTTTTCGTAGCAAGGGCAAGGCTCCCAATACCAAGCAGAGCCAGACCTGCCATCAACATTTTTTTAGCTTTCATACCATTCATTTTAACACAAAAAAGACTTTAGGACAAATGAGGAAGCAGCAGAAAATCAAGTAAAAAGCCTCTTCCTTTAAGGAAAAGGACTTCTTATACTCAATGAAAATCAAAGAGCAAACTAGGAAGCTAGCCGCAGGTTGCTCAAAGCACTGCTTTGAGGTTGTAGATAGAACTGACGAAGTCAGCTCAAAACAGCGTTTTGAGGTTGTGGATGACGCTGACGTGGTTTGAAGAGATTTTCGAAGAGTATTATTCTTATTGCCAGGCACCTGAGTTGCCAACGTAGTAACCATCAGGGGTGTAGGTATTGCGAAGCATCTTACCTGATGAAGCCAGATAATACCACTTGCCATTATCTTTGACCCAATCATTCGCTAGCATGGCACCAGAAGAACTTACATAATACCATTCTCCCTTGTCATAAACCCAAGCGCTTGCTTTCATGGCTCCTGAAGTTGATAAATAGTACCACTTGCCTTGATCGTAAAGCCAGTCACTCGCAATCATGGCTCCTGATGATTTAAAGGCATACCAGTTGTTACCTTGATAAAGCCAAGTTTGATTGAACATGACTCCTTTATCATTCATAAAGTACCAAGTTCCCTTGTCATAAACCCAATCCTTCTGCACTAATTGACCTTGTTTTTGATAGTACCAGTTTTGGTTTGATTTTAACCAGCTTTCTGCTTTTACAATCGGATAAAGTTCTTTGAAAGCTCCTCCATCATATTTATGACTGATAGATTTTAGTTTTTCTAGTTTCAACTCGTCATTATCATAATTTGCCCAAGCAAAAACTTTTTGACCATTAACAGTCTCTGGTAAAGTAGCAGTGTAAGTCTTGGTTTGATAATCCCATTTAGCATCGAGGTAGGTGTATTGATCATTTGATTCTTTAATATGGTAGTAGCCTCTCTTTCCACTATCATTATGAATATCATCCACAACTTTCGTTGACCAGGTCTTTACTTCGTTTCCGCTCTTAGCCTCGACCTTGATATCTCCTCTATAGCCATATGGAACATAGAAATTCAGGTAACGCCCTTCTTCCCCGATCATAGACTTGTCCTTTTCTTGACCTAGGAAATTGACAGTCTGATCTTGACCATCGAGACTGACCGTCCACTCGATTTTCTCGGTTTTTGGCAAATCCAAGACTTTGATATCCACTTCATGGCCATTGTTAAACCGAAGAATCTTGCCATCTTGATACTGTACTCCACACTTAACAACCCATTCTTCTTTAAGCTCAAATGCCTGCCCTGAATGAGGAAAAGCCAGTAAAGCTAAACCTGCTAGAGACAAACCAAATAGTGTGATTTTTTTCATCGTAGATCCTCCTTAGGATTTTTTATGTTAATTATATCACTATGTTTTTATTTTGCAAATCATATCCTAAATATGCAAGTAAAAAACCTCTGAGATTCTTCTCAAAGGTTCTGATTTGGCTAATTGCTGTTCTCAACTGCTGCAGTGACAAAGGCAGTGTAGAGTTCTTCTGGACGATTTGGACGGCTTGACAGTTCAGGGTGATACTGACACGCTACAAAGAATTTATTTTCAGGAATTTCCACAATTTCGACCAAACGATTGTCTGGAGAAACTCCTGAGAAGACAAAACCTGCTGCCTCAAACTGCTCACGGAAGACATTGTTAAACTCATAACGGTGACGGTGACGGCGTTGCACCACTTCTTGATTGTGATAAGCAGCCGCAGCCTTAGAGCCACGTTTCAACTTAGACGGATAAAGCCCCAAGCGAAGGGTTCCCCCCATATCTTCAACGTCAATCTGATCACGCATGATATCAATGATAGGGTATTTTGTTTCTGGTGCAAGCTCTGCAGAATTGGCACCTTCGAGTCCTAAAACGTGACGAGCAAACTCGATACAAGTCAACTGCATTCCCAAGCAGACACCCAACATTGGAACATCATTTTCACGCGCATAGCGAATGGCTTGGATTTTCCCTTCCGTACCACGTTGACCAAAACCTCCTGGTACGATGATTCCGTCCGCATCAGACAAAAGCTCTGCCACATTCTCTGCTGTCACATCATTGGCATTGATCCAATTGATTTTAACTTCTGCGTCGTTGGCATAACCAGAGTGTTTCAAGGCTTCGACCACAGAAATGTAGGCATCTTGCAACTCCACATACTTACCGACAAGGGAAATTTTAACTTGTTTCTTAAGGTTCATGACCTTGTCCACCATGGCTGACCATTCTGTCATATCCGCTACTGGTGCGTCTAATTTCAAATGGTCACAGACAATTTGATCCATACCTTGAGCTTGCAAGTTCAATGGAATTTGGTAAAGGTGCTCAACATCCAACGATTCGATAACGGCTTCTGGTGCCACATCACAGAACTGGGCCAGTTTGTTTTTAATTCCTTGACCAGCTGGCTCTTCTGTACGAATAACCAACATATTTGGCTGGATTCCCAATCCACGCAATTCTTTTACAGAGTGTTGAGTTGGTTTGGTCTTCATTTCACCAGCAGCCTTGAGGTAAGGAAGCAGGGTTGTATGGATATACATGACATTATCCGCACCCACATCCGCCTTCATCTGACGAAGGGCCTCTAAGAATGGCAAGGACTCAATATCCCCAACAGTTCCACCAACCTCTGTGATAATGACATCAGAATCAGTCGTTAGAGCGGCACGCTTGATTTTTTCTTTTAAAGCATCTGTGATATGAGGAATAACCTGAACAGTTGCCCCAAGGTATTCTCCACGACGTTCCTTACGAAGAACTTCACTGTAAATTTTACCAGTAGTCACGTTGGAATATTTGTTAAGATTGATATCGATGAAACGTTCATAGTGACCCAAGTCCAAATCTGTCTCAGCTCCGTCATCTGTCACAAAAACTTCCCCGTGCTGGTAAGGACTCATAGTTCCCGGATCGATATTGATATAAGGATCAAACTTTTGAATGGTTACTTTGAGACCACGATTTTTCAAGAGACGGCCTAGACTCGCTGCGACAATCCCTTTCCCAATAGACGATACCACACCACCAGTTACAAAAATATATTTCGTAGACATAGATTCCTCTTTCTAAAATGCTCAAGGTCTTGTCAACTACGTGGGGACATAGAAAACAAGACCCTACTAATAAGAATAATCTGGAACGACTGCACCAGATTCACAACCAATACTCTTCGAAAATCAAATTTAAACCGCGTCAACGTCGCCTTGCCATACGCAAGTACAGCCTGCGGCTAGTTTCCTAGTTTCCTAGTTTGCTCTTTGATTTTCATTGAGTATAAAATACAAGAAGATAACTTCTTGAAAAAACAAAAATAGCTCCCTAAGAACTAGGGAGCTCCGACCTCTAAAAGAGGTGCCCGAACAATATGATACCTAAAAATAGGATAATTGTCAATAGCTAACTTTTATTCCTCGATGTTTTCAGCATCATCGTCTGAAAACTCGTCGTCTTCTTCGTTGAGATCCACGTCTTCACCCAAGTCATCAGGGGCAATCTCGTTAATTTCTGCATCGTAAGCTTCCACTTCATTTTTCTCATCATCTGGATTTTCATCATCGTATGAAAGAGCAGGATCTGCTTCGTATGCATCTTCATCTTCTGGATCATCCGCATTGTAATCAATGGCATCTGAATCACCATCCATGAAGGCATTGACACGTTTTTTCTTAGCTTTTGGTGCTACTTCATCGTCATCGTTTTCTTCAAGAGCGATGATTTCTTCGTCGATTTCGTCCACACCATACCATGAACGAAGCCCCCATTTGTTGTCTCCAAGTGAGATGAAGCTACCGTCAAAGTTCAACTCTGTGTAGAACAAAGGCAAAGCTTCACGGATATCGCTATTTGATGTTCCAAGGTAGTTTTGAATTTCGTTTACAAGATCGCTAAAATGCATCTCATGGTCGCGACCACGAAGTTCCAAGATAGCACGCGCTACCTCAATCATAGATAGCTCACTTTTTTCTTGCCCAGCAAATACTTCTAATTCCAAAGCGTTTCTCCTCATTTATACTACTATCGCCAGAGTAAACAGACTCTGACCTCATTTTATCATTTACTCTTTATTTTACGATAATTTTACGGAATAGTCAAAGGTTAAGGGGGAGAAAGTGACAGGACTTTTTATTTCTTTGCTACCCAGCCTATGGCATCACTAGGTGGATTTTCAGTATCAATCCAGATGAATTCAATACCAATTTCCCCATTTTTAAACTTAGTCAAACGAATACCGTTGATTTCCAGTTCATTGAGTCGTTGACCTGTTAAGACTTCACGTTCTTTCAACTGGAAGACTCCTCGTAAAATCCAGCTGCCAAGAATTTCTTGCTTATCAGTTGACTGAATTGCCTTTCCAGCTTCTTGATTTATATAGGCATTAATAACATCACCAGAAGATAAAAAGCGTAATTTAAAAGTTCTTTCTTCTTTAGATAGAGCTAATTTTTTAGTTCCAGGCTCAAAAGTCCCAAATCCAAGACCAAAGAAGTCTGGCCTTTCATCATGAAAGTTCTTAGAGTCTGGCAGAGGAATGTAAACTTCACTAACTGGACGATAAACCAGGTGTTCAATCTCTTTGATGAGTTTTTTATTGCCAGTATTGTGGACAAAGTGAATCAAGTCCTCACGAATCGCCTTCATCTGAGCTTTTTCTTCCTTGCTAGTCCACTTTTTCAAGAGAATTTCCTCTAAAGAGAAGGTCACAAAAGCTAGTTCTTCTGGAGCCAGACTGTCTTTGAATTTTTCCTGAATCTTTAAAATCCTTGGCAGACGATCTTTTTTAGCTAATTTTGAACCACCATTAAAGGCATTAAAGCCCGAGTTTTCTTCCACATTTCCATGTTTGTCTGTGATAACCCAAGACACCGTTTCTAAGATATCGGATTGTCTCTTTTCAGCGGTCAGTAAATGAAGATTTTCAAAGAGAGAAAAAGGATCTTCGATATAATGGACATCCCAAGTATCTACAACAATGTCTTTATTGTTAAAAGTCATGTGGAGCTGGCTGTCAGCTGCTGTGTACTTGTAGTGGTGTTGCCCATCTGTAAATCGGAAATTAGTTGGATTGTTTTTGGTAGTTGATCCTTCAATGACCAGATTATCGATATCAACTGGTAAATAAGATGTTTCACCGACAAAAATCTTTGGATTTTCTCCTTTTGGTGTCGGCATCAAGACGTGGTAAACAGCTTCAACATTGACTGAGTCAGAGTTGAATCCCTTGATTTGCGCCTTAGAAGATTCGATTCTCTGATTTCTTAAGGTCGCAATCTTTCGTGCCAACTCTTCATAGCGTTGATAGTTTTTCTTGTCTGCTGTTTCCTTATCTGCTGAGATATCTGCATGGAATTTGATATCACCCAATAAGTCCGTCCAATCTTGAGAGTCCTTCTTAAACTGAGCGATTTTTTGATCTCCAGAATTGATTCCAAAAGACTTAATACCCACTAGGTATTTATGATTTTCATCCACAACGACAGAGGCATCATAGGAAGTATTGGCAATATCTTCCCCAACCGCATTAAAAGCCTTCTGGAAAACAGTCTCTTGAAACTTAGAATTAACAATCGGAGCAACATAATTCTCTGTTTGTTCCTCATCGTCGGACTCAGCCTTTTGAGAGAAAGCTTGGCTCAAGCTAGCAAAGTTGGTAATTAAGGTTTTGTATTTGTCTTTTTGTTCAGACTTTAGATGTTCCCACATAAGCACCCTCTTTTCTATTTTCAGTATATCAAAAGAAGATTAGTTTTTCACTAATCCTCTTATATATTCGTTAATTAATACTGTAAAATTCGAGTTTGCCTTGTTTTTTTACAAATCTCAAATACTCTTCATCTGACAGAACCGCTAAACCATCGTCATAAGCCTTGATTTTTTCAAGAGCTTGGTCATAGCTATCCACAAATTCCTTGACATAGGATTGCCCTTCAAATTGTCCATTCATCTTGGTGTAGATAATGGCAATTTTTCCTGAGCGTTCAAGTTGAGATTGCCCCTGACTTTCATTTAAAGCTTTGGCAACATTTTCCGCGATACGTTTAATCACGGGCACGACCACACTGTTTCCAGCCTGCTTGTAGAGCTGACCGTTAGAAACCCCTTCTGGGATTTTAAAGGATTTAGGATAGCCTTGAACATTAAAAGTTTCTTTCGGTGTTAGCTTACGAATCTCCCCACTATCTGTCAGAATCAATGGGACATTGTGTCCACCTGTTCCCATATTGGCTGTCAAGGTAGGGACGACACCGTTTTTATTTTCACGGACATACTGACGGCGCCACTGGTAAACCGTATCTTGGCTAGTCACTTCAAACTTCAACTGGTCGTAGAAATTCTGCTTACCTTCACGGTAGTAGTAGACCTCGTCTAGCTTATCACCAAAGTTAATCACATCCTGAAGAGTCGTGGTCAGCTTGATTTCCTCTGGAAATTCAAATAAGTCGTAGGCTTCTTTAGTATCAAAACCAACAATGTAGATCCGCTCACGGTTTTGTGGGATATTTCCGTAGTCTTTCCCGTTAAGAACCTTCCACTTGATAAAGTAGTTGTTCTCGGTCAAGGCTTCACGAATAACCTTGAAAGTATTGCCATGGTCATGGCCAACCATGTTCTTGACGTTTTCGATAAAGATAGCACGAGGTTTACATCCCTCAATCATGCGAAGCAACTCAAAGAAAAGATCGCCACGATCATCATCAAATCCTTTGCGATAACCCGCAATACTAAAGGCCTGACAAGGGAAACCTCCCATAATCACATCCACGCGCTCAGCTGGAATGTCCTCTGGCTGAACATCGTGAATATCACGACCATCCAAATAGGTATCTGGATGGTTTAACTGATAAGTCTGACGCGCATACTTATCAAACTCATTGGCATACACCACTCTGAACTCGTTGGTTTGTTCAAATCCCAACTCAATTCCCCCAACACCTGAGAAGAAAGCTGCAATGTTGTACTTCTCAGATCGGTTCGAACTTACAGAATTTGTCATGTAGTAACCTGCTTTCTAAAAATATAACTAAATAGTATAACACTTTATATAAAAAACAACATTATGAAATTCTTCTACCAACACAACCCCAAGTAAAAATTTCTTTTCCAATGTCGGTCCATTTTGAATCGACAAATGTATCTTTTACAAAGTTTTCAAATATGAAAATTAAATCGTCACCGTTCCCTGAACTTTTCTCAGAAAGGTATCCAATGACTTTTTTCAATAAATCACATCGACTAATAATAACTTTTGAAATAGATAAACTTTCTAAAGTTTCACTTATTTTAAATGATTCAACACAATCTTTCCAACAAGCATCATATTTATCAGCATATGTCTTATCCACTTGATAGATACCCTCTTTCATATCAAAGTAAAAATACAAATTTGATCTTTCTTCATACAATCTATTTAAAAACTTTATAGTATTTTGTGCATTAATGTCTCTACTATCATATATTTCTTCAATGAGTTTTAATGGGATTAAGTTCTCAGCTTCGTGGACACCCTGCTCAGCTAATGAAATACATTCAAAAAACTTTCTATCTTTTGAGTCTATTACCTTTAGTACAGCTTTTAACGTTCCACCTATTTTATCCCCGGGATATTTTTGGTCGCCATCAAATATACCAAGTAATAATCTGTTTTCTTGCTTAATTAACCCATCAAATAAACCAGCAGAATTTTGTCCACCTCCAGGGGCCATATCAAACGAAAGGTGACAATTAATTCTATTTTTAGAGGCAAAATAGAATCCAATATAGTAATAAAATTCAAAATCAGTTAAATCTTCAACTATAAGTTGTGTCTTCGTTAAAAACTCTTTTTTAAGAATATCTGATACTGTAATAACATGACAATTATCACATTCAATACTATTATTAGCAACAATTGTATAGTATCTACTTACAACTTTTTTTAATTCTTTTGTTTCATGGCTTTTTCTTCTCAGATAAGCAAATAACCTCCGAGCATTAACCTCAAGAAGTGTACAGTTTTTTAAGTAATCTAGCACTTCACGATCTGCAATAATTATGTTTAATTCTTTTCTCCTATTTGTCGCTAAACTATTTAGCATAGAACATACGTCTGGGTCTTCCTCTGCTAATAATTGCAGGCAACTTTTATGAATTTCAAATATCATTTTAGAGATAATTCCCCTCATCAAAGAATCCAATAGGCCAGTTTTCAAGAAACCCTTCTTTATCATATGAAGCAGGCTCAACGATTGTTTCCATTTTCTCATTTCTCTTTGAAAAAATTTGTATGTTTACATCTTTGTTTCCTATTTTTTTATTGTAGATTAAGTCTCCAATTTTGTTAATAATTGTTTCACTGTGAGTTTCAATAATAAATCGGAAATTATGATTAGCCAAACTACATATCGCTGAAACCAGCTTACTTTGTAGTTTTGGATGTAAATGAAGCTCTGGCTGTTCAATAATAATTGTAGTAGGGTATCTCAATAAATATAATCTTTTCTTCGGATTATTGGCAACAAACCAAAGTTGAGTTACAATTGGAAGGATTTGACTATAGCCAAATCCAGTATCAGACAGGTTATAACGGTTTTGATCTCCACTTTTTCTAATATAAATAGACACATATCCTTTATTAATACCATCGTAACCTATTACATCTTTTTCTACTTGGAAACCTAAAAATTCATTTGTCCATTTTTGAAATTGTTGAAACATTTCATTATCAAGATTATACAAAAAGTCAACAAGATTCCGACCACTAGAGTCTACTTCTTCAATTGACAAATTTCTTAGCCTATAATATCTTTCGGCAGTAGCTCTAATAGGAGCAATATAAACAGACTTATTAAAATAGGACGTGATATAGTTATCAGAAATCTTCAGAATTATCTCCAAAAATTTAATCAGTAGTATATCTTTATAAATTATTAACTCGTTTTTTGATAATTCCTTAACATTTATAATTTCAAACTCGTCATTATCATGGTTTACTTTAAATAACTTTTCCAAATCTCTTTTTATAATATCATGATATTCCCAAAAGGTCGGTATATCATCACTATTTATTTCTTTAATTATGTCTCCTAATTCTTTTTCGAGAATCTCTTCTGAATCAAGTAGACTATTTAGTTGAAAAACACTATCTAATCTATGTATATATCCATTATCTGAAGTAAGTAATCCATATTCTCTATCACCTATATTTATTTTCTTACTTTGCACATCAATCGTTATGTCTTCACCCAATATAGAAATAGTTACTCTTGAAATTCTCTCTAATTCATTACTTTTATTTTTTTCTAAACAAATTGAAATAGTTGTTTTGTTGAATTTAGGTACTTTTTCAAAAAAGGATCGTTTGTTTAATTTGTAAAAACGAGCGTATTTTATTATTTCGTACTTAGGAACGTCAAATGAAAATGAAAATTCCATTTTATCGTGTCCCTTTTGATTATTAACCGCTGTATCAAAATCACCAAAATCTACGTCGTTTTGATCATAACCACTCCAAAACAAAACACCTCGAATCTTTCTATTAATAGTTTGTTTTAATAAAGGAAAAAAACGTAGAAAAGTACTTTTACCCGAGCTATTAGACCCCAAAATAATATTTAATGGTTTAATTTCAATATCCCCAGTATCTACAAGACTTCTTAAATTCTTAAGTCTAATCGAATCCATATATCCGCTCCACTTCTTTTGTTCAGTTATAGAAATTAAATCACTTCCACACTACTTAACCAACTTCTTCATCTCATCAATACGTGCTACGGTCGCATCGTACTTGGCTTGGTAGTCGGCTTGTTTATCGCGTTCTTTTTGGACGACTTCTGGTTTGGCATTGGCTACGAAGCGTTCGTTAGAGAGCTTCTTACCGACCATGTCCAGTTCTTTTTGCCATTTAGCCAGTTCTTTGTCGAGGCGAGCCAATTCTTCTTCGACATTGAGGAGGTCTGCCAGTGGTAAGTAAATTTCTGCTCCTGTGATGACGCTTGACATAGCAAGTTCAGGTGCAGGGATGGTTGATGCGATTTCCAAGTGTTCTGGATTTGTGAAGCGTTTGATGTAGTTGACATTGCTGTTAAAGAAGGCTTCCAAGTCGCTATCGCTTGTCTTAACAAGGATGGTAATTGGCTTGCTTGGAGCTACGTTTACTTCCGCACGCGCATTCCGAACGGCACGGATCAAGTCTTTGAGACTTTCCACACCAGTATGAGCCGCAAGGTCTTCAAAGGCTGGGTTGACAGTTGGGTATTCTGCTGTAACGATAGAACCTTCTGAGATTTGTCCAAAGATTTCCTCTGTCACGAATGGCATGATTGGGTGGAGGAGACGAAGGATTTTGTCCAGAGTGTAAAGGAGAACAGAGCGTGTGATGACTTTCTCTTCTTCATTGTCGCTATAAAGGACTTCCTTGGTCAACTCAACGTACCAGTCCGCAAATTCATCCCAGATGAAGTTGTAGAGGATATGTCCAGCCACACCAAACTCAAACTTATCAAAGTTAGCAGTAGCTTTTCCGATAGTTTCATTGAGGTTGTGGAGAATCCAACGGTCTGTAACATTTCCAGCTTCCTTGTTAACCACTTTTTCGACATTGGCAGTTGCTTGCTCAAGGGTCAAACCTTCATTGTTCATGAGGATGTAGCGAGAGATATTCCAAATCTTGTTAATGAAGTTCCATGAAGCATCCATTTTCTCGTAAGAGAAGCGCACGTCTTGTCCTGGTGCAGAACCGTTTGAAAGGAACCAGCGAAGGGCATCGGCACCGTATTTCTCGATGACATCCATCGGGTCAATCCCGTTACCGAGTGACTTAGACATCTTGCGTCCTTGCTCGTCACGGATAAGACCGTGGATAAGGACGTTTTGGAACGGCTGACGACCAGTGAATTCCAAGGATTGGAAAATCATACGAGACACCCAGAAGAAGATGATATCGTAACCTGTTACCAAGGTTGATGTTGGGAAGTAACGTTTGAAGTCTTCTGAGTCGACATCAGGCCAGCCCATGGTTGAGAATGGCCAAAGGGCAGAACTAAACCAAGTATCCAAGACATCTTCGTCTTGAGTCCATCCGTCACCTTCTGGAGCTTCTTCACCGACATACATTTCACCCTCAGCATTGTACCAAGCAGGGATTTGGTGACCCCACCAAAGCTGACGAGAGATTACCCAGTCGTGGACATTTTCCATCCATTGAAGGAAGGTATCGTTGAAACGAGGTGGGTAGAATTCTACCTTGTCCTCTGTGTCTTGGTTGGCAATAGCATTTTTAGCCAATTGGTCCATCTTGACGAACCATTGAGTAGACAAGCGTGGCTCAACTACAACACCGGTACGTTCTGAGTGACCAACACTGTGGACACGTTTTTCGATTTTAACTAGGGCACCGATTTCTTCCAGTTTCTTGACAACCGCTTTGCGGGCTTCAAAACGATCCAGACCTGCAAATTCGAAGGCAAGCTCATTCATAGTTCCGTCGTCGTTCATGACGTTGACTTGTGGCAAGTTGTGACGTTGACCAACCAAGAAGTCGTTTGGATCGTGGGCAGGCGTGATTTTCACGACACCAGTACCAAACTCAGGGTCTGCGTGTTCGTCTCCAACGATTGGGATCAATTTATTAGCGATTGGAAGGATGACGTTTTTTCCAATCAAGTCCTTGTAGCGTGGATCTTCTGGATTGACCGCAACAGCTACGTCCCCAAACATGGTCTCAGGACGAGTTGTCGCAACTTCAAGGGCGCGTGAGCCATCTTCCAGCATATAATTCATGTGGTAGAAGGCACCTTCGACATCCTTGTGGATAACTTCGATATCAGAAAGGGCAGTGCGAGCAGCTGGGTCCCAGTTGATGATAAACTCACCACGGTAGATCCAGCCTTTCTTGTAAAGGTCCACAAAGACTTTGCGGACAGCTTTTGACAAACCTTCATCAAGCGTGAAACGCTCACGAGAGTAGTCTACAGAGAGCCCCATCTTGCCCCATTGTTCCTTGATAGTAGTGGCATATTCGTCTTTCCATTCCCAGACCTTATCGAGGAATTTCTCACGACCTAGGTCATAACGTGTAATGCCCTCTCCGCGCAAGCGCTCCTCAACTTTAGCCTGAGTGGCAATCCCCGCGTGGTCCATCCCTGGAAGCCAAAGGGTATCAAAACCTTGCATACGTTTTTGACGGATGATAATATCCTGCAAAGTCGTATCCCAAGCGTGACCAAGGTGAAGTTTACCAGTTACGTTTGGTGGTGGAATAACGATAGAATAAGGCTTAGCCTTTTGGTCTCCTGAAGGCTTGAAAACATCCGCATCAAGCCATTTTTGGTAACGACCAGCCTCAACCTCGGCTGGATTGTATTTAGGTGAAAGTTCTTTAGACATGTGTTTGTCCTTTCTCTATTGTATTCATTTTATTTTGAATTTGCTTAGCAGCTTCTTCTGCAGACAAATTCGTATTATTTATTTTAAAGTAGTGGTGCAGCTCATTCGGTTGATGTTGGGAATTTAATTGAAGGGTTTCAGTGATCTCTAAAATTTCTCTTTCAGATATCTCAATATGCCGTTTCAAGGGCTTGTGCTTCAACCGGTTCTCCGTTCGATTTCGACGTAAACGCTCTTCAAGACTTGTTTCCAACTCAACAAACAGAATCTCTTGATGAAAGTTATCCAATAAATCCTGAATTTGCTTTAAATACATCAGTTGGTACTGATTTGAAAAATCAATTACGTCAGTTAAAATTACTGATCTCTGATTTCTTGCACTTGCTCCAAGGAATGAAAAGGTGATTCCACGAACAAATTCCCACATTTCCTCTGTATAGTCCTGATAGATTTCTAGTGCAAAATCGATGGCTTGATGGTTATAAAATAGGGTAGCATCCGTCAGTCGAGATAATTCTTGACCAATGGTCATTTTTCCTGATGCTGGAGCACCAATGATGAAAAGATGCATCAAATCACCTCCCACTCACTCCTCAGCAAGCCATATATCAGGCTGTCACAGCGGTTGCCTCGAGTATCTTTGCGGTCTCTTATGCGAGCTTCAAGGGTAAATCCAAGTTTTTCTGCGACTCGTTGACTTTGGACATTGTATCCAAAACAAGTCAATTCAATCTTGTGAAGACCTAGTTCTCTAAAAGCTAGGTCAATCAAAGCTCGCGCTGCTTCTGGTACATAGCCACGGCCCCAGTAGTCTGGGTGCAAGGTATAGCCAATTTCTAGCACATCGTCCGCATGACGGTGATTGAAGTCAACAGAACCAATGACTTTATCGGTTCCTTTGACGACAATCCCATAGCCAGCTGGGAGATTTTCCTTTTGATTGCGATCGGGAAGGATTTGCTCCAGATAATAAATCTCATCTTCCAAGGTCTTGACTGGAGGAAAGCCTGCTGGATAAGCGACCTCTGGCAAACTAGCGTAGGCATGGATATCTTCAGCGTCAGTCACTGTACGAACTCGTAAGACGAGTCGTTCGGTTTCTAATCGTTCTAGCAATTCAGCTCTTGACATTCTTCTTCCTCGCTTTCTTGATAAAGCTTCCCATGGGATTGACTCGATCATCTAGATAACGATAAACGCGCTGGTGACCGTCCCCCATAAAGTAAGTCGGCGCAAAACGGTCATTTTTAAAATGTCCCTTATCATCCAAAAGTTCAGGATTAGCCAGTCGGTCCAGAATCTTAGCAAAGATGTGGCAGATTCCATCTTCTTCGATAATCCGATCCACCTGGCAATCCAAAACGACTGGACAAGATTCCAAAATCGGAGCATGAGTCTGTTCAGAAATCTCGTAGTCTAGTCCCAGGTGTTTCAGTTTCTCCCGATGACTGATAAAGCCGGCCTGCTCCATCGCAAGCATAGAAGTTTCATCAGGGATATTTACGGTGAACTTCTGATAGTACTTAATCTGATCAGCCGCATTTTCCTCAGCACCAACACCGATGACTAGCCAATCTCCCAGACTATAAGAGGAGCTGCAAGTTGTTATATTGTGTTCAAAATTCTGGTCCTGATACCCCAAAATGAAGATTGGAAAACCATAATAGAGTTTATTTGTTTTAAAAGATTGCTTCATAACAACCTCCTTTGACCAAAACGCAAAAGAAAAGCCCTGCCATCTATTATGACAGGGACGAATGTGCTTATCCGCGGTACCACCCAATTTCGGGCAGTTGCCCGCATCTTTGTTTATTTCATTTTCATCCATTAGCAACCAGTTTTGACACATTTGTGGACTTCTCAGCACCGCCACTTTCTGTAAAATGCGAGATTCAAAACACCTCTAATGGCTCTATTGTAGCAAGATTTTTTCGGAAATGCAAGGCACAAGAAAGATTACTTGAACTTGATGCCATTTTCTTTCAATTTCTTGATGGTGGCTGGTCCGATTCCTTTCAAGGCAAGGAGTTCTTTTTCAGTCCAGTTTTTGAAATCTGACGCAGACTTGATTCCTTCATCATAGAAAGTTTTGGCACGGTCAAGTGGAAGTCCACCCAAGTTTGCTGCAAAATCTTCTACAGAATTGGCTACTTTTTGAGCTTGTTCTTTAGTTGCTTCTACTGCTTGTTCAACTTTTTTAGAAACAGCCTTACCAGCTTGGCTCGCTGACTGCTCAGCACGTTTTACGACTTTTTTTGTCTCTTCTACAACCTTAGTCACAGTACTTGAAAAAGCACCTGCACGACGAAGGCTATTTCGTAATTGTTTTTTACGATTGAGTTTCTTTGACATGATAAAATCCTTTCAATAAAAAACCCCTGCTCTGACAAGGATTTAATATAAATATTCTATCAAGATTTTAGTAAAAAATCAAGAATCTATCTCGTTTAATAATTTCGCTCACCAAACAAGCCTTCTGGCAAGTCATGGAATCCCTTGCCTGCTTTGAAGTTTTCAAACTTACCAAGCAAGAACTGATAAGCATCCAAGCGACTCTCATAGCGAATCATGGCATCTTTGGCACGCTCGTCTTGGTCTTCTTCGTAGACTTTTTGGCTTTCCTTGTGCGCCATGTCGTTGATCATGATTTGGGTATTGACCCAGGCTTCAAATTCCTTCATAAATTCTTGTTCGTAACTCATTTTTTCTCCTTATTCTAATCCACGGAAATAGTCCGTGTCAATCTCACGGTAGGGTTGAATATCCTGAACATACTCCAACACACCTTGGAATTCTCCCTCTTCATCGTGCACTGCAGCGTAGGTGATGTGGACAAACTTACCTCGCGACTCAGACTTGAACCACATTTCATACTTATCTTTGCTTCCTTCACGAAGCCCCTTCATGATGGTCTTGACCTTGTCCAAGTACTTAGGTGGATGGCAAAGTTCGACATTGCGCCCTACTTGGGACGGGGTCCGTTTGAAAATCATCTCATCAGCTGGCGTATTGTCATTATAATACTGGAAAATATCGTCTTTATTGACAAAGGTAATCTCCATGGGGAGGTGATTGAGGATGAGGTTGGCCTGCTCGACCGAGAGATAGCCATTGCCAAAAGCCTGTTGACTATGGCGGTCCAGCACTGTTTCCTTTTCCTTAGGGGTAAAGGTAATGGTGAACTGTCCTTCTGGCGTATCGATAACTTGCTGAACTTGGCCTTCTGTCGTATCTAGTTGTACGGGCTCCTCTGCACTCTTTTCCTCAACAAAACTCTGTCTTTCTGGCACCCATTTCTCAGACGGACGAATGATAGCATATCCATAGGCATCGCTCTCCTCCGCAATCTGAAGCCAGTCATCCTGAGTAAAGGATTCAAGGAGAATCATAAGAAGGATGGACTCTTCCTTGAAAATCATACTTTCAAACTCTGTCGCAAAGGCTTCAAAATCTTCCTTTACAGTGCTAATCGGCACTTCTGGTAGTGACTTGGCTGTCGCTAAAGCTGTTTGAAAGAGTTCCCTGATCTGATCATCCACTCCCCACATAACTTTAGGAGGTGAATCGTGACCATAGCGCTCCATGATGGGGAAAAAGAGCTCTTCCTTGCGCTGGTAGTGGATGTCAAATTGACCTACAAGTCCCATCTGACGCACCAAGCCCTTGCGCATCTCCGCCAGCATTTCCTCGTCTTCCATAGATTCATAAGTATCTAACAATCTCCGAATGCGAATCAAGGCCGCACGGAGGGCCAGATTTTCTTCCTTAAAGACCCGAACTGGGTGACCTGGATGCTCGGTATCCTCTACTTCGACACCTTTAATAGCATTTTTAAAAAGATTGGCATGGACATCACAGAGTTCCATGACATCTTCAAAGGTGACACCTGAGTCTGAGTTCATCAGCTCATGCTCCATGAGGGAAATCTCGATGGCTGAGACACCCGCAAAGGTCGCATCAAAACGCTCCTGAACCGACTCAGGAGAGGCACCATTGTGCAATTCTAACAAAATATCCCGCAGGACATGAATCCGTTCATCTGCCATTAGTCTAACCCAATCACTTCGTAGCCGTTTGCTTCCAGCGTGCGGACAATCTTGTCCATAGGAGTTCCTTCCAGCTTAGAACCTTGTTTGAGTGATACTTTACGACCAACAGTATTGCGCATCAAGGGATTGGCAAGGGGTTTAAAACCAAGCTCCACTAGGATTTCCAAGACTTCTGGATGCTTGTCCACTACTTCTGCAACAGGAATTGACACATCGATGATATTGTCCATGATGACCTCCATTGTATGTTCTAAAATGATTTTACTGCTTATATTATACCATATGGAGAGAGATTAAAAAACTAGCAGTGGAGTTCCTGCTAGTTCTCTGCGACTTGAATTACGACCTAAAAAAGTTTAAAGAGCCAATCCAATATTTTAAATAATAGCTTGTAAAACAGCAATTGGACTGCAAAAGAGATGATCATCCACAGGAATTTCATAATTCCAATAATCGGTTTGATAAAAATAATGGCAAGAAGTCCCCAGAAAAATTTCATTCTCTCTCCTCTGGCTTGATGAGCCACCGAGCCGTATCCATTAGCTTGTCTGCAATAAAGAGTTTCCCAAAACCGACAACGGCATTATCATCTTTCTTTATCGTTTTCATTACTTTTACACCTTGCATGGTCAAAATGTAATTACCATAAATTTTAGCAAAAGCTTTGATAGGCCCCATATTATCTTCCCTCGTTTAACTACACTTTCAAAATATTGAAGATACCAGTCTTGCTGGCTATTTCTGTGAAATTTACTCTTTTCATTTCCTATAATATCATACAAGTTGAATTTTATAAGGCTTTTTAATAATGTTTAACTCTGGAAAGATTCTGCCAGCATGTTTATTGCCTTTTCCTCCACCAAAAAAGAGGGTTGCCCCTCTTCTTAGTTCTTATCCAGATTTCGTAGCATTTCGTCAATCTTGTTTCCATACTCTATGGACTCATCTTTGACGAAGGTCAAATCTGGGATTTTGTACAATTTCAAATTGCGACCAAGTTCACGTTTGATAGTACCAGTTGCTTTTTCAAGCCCGATTTGGGCTTTTTGATTATCTGAAGCAAGGTTACTCAAAATGGTGTAGTAAACCTTGGCAACAGACAAGTCCCCCAGCATCTGAACATCTGTGATGGTCACGCCTTGGACACGCGGATCACGGACTTTCTTTTGCAAAATCTCATTAACTTCACGCTTGATTTCCATGCCCACACGATCCGTACGGAAATGATTTGCCATGATATTCCTTTCTCTACTTTGAACCAAAAGCTAGGCCAGCAGATCTAGCTATTTTTAAACTTCTTGATTTTTAATTCAAATTGAAACGAAGTTCAATTTGAACTCATCCGCTTCTTTCGCCGTTGTGAAAGTGATGGAACTGATTTATCAGTCCCATCACAGGGGATTTTTGAGACCCTAGGCTCAAAAATAAGCAATGAAACCATCGGTTTGCTTGCGTCCCTCACCACCTAAGAAAGGAGCAAAAAATCTTATCGTTTGATTTCTTCCATGACATAGGCCTCAATCACATCATCCATCTTGATATCATTGTAGCCATCGATCATCAATCCACCTTCACGACCGTTTGTAACTTCCTTAACGTCGTCTTTGTAGTGTTTCAAGCTTGCAAGTTCACCGTCATAGATAACGACACCATCACGGATAACACGGACTTTAGAGTCACGGGTAACCTTACCGTTGATAACCATGAATCCACCGATAGTTCCCACTTTAGACACCTTGAAGGTTTCACGAATAACTGCTTCACCGATAACTTTTTCTTCAAATTCTGGATCAAGCATTCCTTTCATGGCTTCTTCCATCTCTTCGATAACCTTGTAGATAATGCTGTGAAGACGGATTTCCACATCGTCAGCTTCTGCTTGTTGACGAGCTTGTGGTGTAGGGCGTACGTTGAAACCAACGATGAAAGCATTTGAAGCTTCAGCAAGAGTCACGTCAGATTCGTTGATGGCACCGACAGCCGAGTGAACAATGGTCACTTTGACACCTTCCACATCGATCTTTTGAAGTGATGCAGAAAGGGCTTCAACTGAACCTTGTACATCAGCCTTGATGATAACGTTAACAGATTTGAGTTCACCAGCTTTAAGGGTATCAAAGAGGTTTTCAAGGCTGACACGTTGGGTAGCTTGACGTTGTTTCATGAGGGCACGTTTGGCACGCTCTTCACCGGCTGCACGCGCAGATTTTTCATCCTCGTAAACGGCAAAGTGGTCACCCGCCATTGGCGCTTCGTTCAAACCTGTGATAGAAACTGGTGTTGATGGTCCAGCAACTTTAACACGACGACCAAGGTCATTGGTCATAGCACGGACACGACCGAAAGTATTTCCGACAACGATTGGGTCTTGAACATTCAAGGTACCTTGTTGCACAAGAAGGGTTGCAACCGCACCTTTTCCTTTATCCAAGCGCGCTTCGATAACTGTACCAATCGCACGAACTGTTGGGTCTGCCTTGAGTTCTTGGATTTCAGCCACAAGAAGGACTGTTTCCAACAATTCTTCGATGTTTTGGTTGAATTTAGCCGAGATTTCAACAAATTCAGAATCTCCGCCCCAAGCTGTTGACATAACTCCATGCTCTGCCAATTCACCGATAACACGTTCTGGGTTGGCACCTGGTTTATCAATCTTGTTAATGGCTACGATGATTGGAACGTTAGCTGCTTTTGAATGGTTAATGGCTTCGATAGTCTGAGGCATAACCCCGTCATCTGCCGCTACGACCAAGATAGTAATATCGGTAACAGAAGCACCACGCGCACGCATTGATGTAAAGGCCGCGTGTCCTGGTGTATCAAGGAAGGTAATCTTCTTGCCATTTTCCACGATTTGGTAGGCACCGATATGCTGAGTGATACCACCCGCTTCACCTGTCGCAACACGAGAGTTACGAAGGGTATCTAGGAGTGTTGTTTTACCGTGGTCAACGTGTCCCATGATAGTTACAACTGGTGGACGCTCAACCAATTCATCTTCATTGAGATAACCATCTTCGACAAAGAAACGTTCGATGTCGGCATTATCCACTTCAACTTTTTGTTTGGCTTCGATACCATAATCCACCATGAGGAGTTCAATTGTTTCCCCATCCAAAGATTGGTTTTGTGTGGCCATGACACCCATCATAAAGAGTTTCTTAACGATTTCAGCTGGTTCACGTTTGATACGTTTTGCGATTTCCGCAACGGTCATACCATCTGTATATTCAAATTCTGTTGGCAATTCATGGAATTTACGCTCCGTAACAGGTTTTGGAGTCTGATTGCGGTTGTTCTTGTTATTGCCTTTTTTGTTCTTTTTGTTGTTATTCCAGTTACTATTTCTTTGATTTCTCACTTGATTTTGACTACTTCGATTCTTTTGTTGTTTTCTAGGACCATCTTCTTCGTGATCATAATCATCACGTTCTTTGTCTGGTCGAGCTTGTTTTTTACGACGTGTATCCACTGGTGCTTCTTTAGCTACAGGAGCTGTTTCAACCACTGCTTGAACTTGTTGCGCTTGTTCAGCTAACTTAGCAACTTCTTCAAAGATTTCCTCTGGCTCCTTGCGTTTATTAGCTTGGGCCAAGGCTTCTTTGGCAGCCTGAGTCTGCTTGAAACGTTCCTCACTTGAACGGGCATATTCTGCATTTTGCTCTGCTTTTAAGGCTGCTGCACGGGCTTTAAAGTCAACACGTGGAGCCGCTTGATGTGGACGTTTATCCTCTTGTTGACGGCGCTCATTACCACGATTTTGCTGACCTTGCTGTTTCTTAGCTTGGTCGTTAAAGCGACGATTGTCGCGGTTGCCTTGACCTTGTTTTCCACCATTGCGACCGTCGTTTTTCTGACGGTTTCCATTTTGTTGTTGGTCACGGTTATTGCCCTTATTTTGCTTGCGTCGTTCTGCCTGCTCTTTGGCACGAGCTTCACGCTCAGCCTTAAAATTACGGCTTTGCGGTTTAGTTGCTACTTTTTCTGCCTTCGGAGCGACTGGCTCAACCGGTTTTGCCTCTTCCTTAGCTACAGCTGGTTTAGCTGGCTCAGATTTTTCGGCTTTCTTTTCTGCACTTGCTTTTGGTGCTGCAGGTTTTGCTTCTGCTTTCTGAGCAGCTGCAGGCTTAAAGCTGGCAGCGATTTTTGCAGCGACAGCTTCTTCCACACTTGATGAGTGGCTTTTCACATCCAAGCCCAACTCTTTTGCACGCGCTACAACTTCTTTACTTTCTTTTCCAAGTTCTTTTGCGATTTCGTACAATCTTTTCTTAGACAAATCATGTCCTCCTCTTCTATTCCATAAGAGACCTCATTTTCTTTGTAAATCCAGCATCTGTTACAGCCAAAACCTTTCTCGATTTTCCGACTGCTATGCTTAATTCCAGTGTTGAAAACACGGTTACAATTTCTACTTGATAATAATGACTTTTATCTTGAATCTTCTTGGTCAGATTGGGTCCAGCATCATGAGCTAGAAAGACCAACTTGGCCTTGCCATCTTGAATGGCTTTAACCACCAATTCTTCACCCGATATGATACGCCCTGCTCGCTGAGCAAGTCCCAAGAGATTGCTTATCTTTTGCTTATTCAAGTCCTAACTCTCTTCTTTTCACTTTGTGATCCACATAAGCGATCAACTCATCATAAAAGCTTTCTTCCACTTCCATGTCAAAGCTACGGTTAAAGACCTTCTTCTTTTTTGCCTCTAGGGCTTCAGCATTGTCTAGCTTGATATAAGCGCCGCGGCCGTTGGCCTTGCCTGTCGGATCGATAAAGACTTGTCCTTCCTTGTTCTTGACAATGCGGAGCAAATCACGCTTATCAATCACTTCATTGGACACAACAGACTTGCGCAAAGGGATTTTTCTCGTTTTCATCTTTCCCTCCTCTAGCAGCTTTTATTCTTCTACAGTATCGTTTTCTGCTTCCAAATCTACTGAACCAGCTTCTTCCATGGCTTCAAATTCGCTAGCAGACTTGATATCGATACGGTAACCAGTCAAGTGAGCCGCCAAGCGAACGTTTTGCCCACGACGACCGATAGCAAGAGAAAGCTTGTTATCTGGTACAACCACCAAGGCACGTTTGCTGTCGTTTTCGTCAAAGATAACTTGGTCAACTTCAGCAGGAGCAATGGCATTGTAGATAAATTCAGCTGGATCTGCTACCCACTCGATAACGTCGATGTTTTCTTCGATTGGCACCATACGGTCGCTCTTGGCATCGTAACGAGCTGGGTGGAATTTGCTAGTAATCTTCTTGATATTAGCACCACCACGTCCAACGATTGTACCGATAGCGTCCACGTTTGGATTATGGCTACGAACTGCAACCTTAGTACGGTCACCAGCTTCACGGGCCACGCTCATGATTTCAACAGTTCCATCATAAACTTCTGGAATTTCTTGCTCCATCAAGCGTTTGATCATTTCTGGATGGCTACGGCTAACAAAGACGTTGACACCGCGAGGGTTGTCTTCAACCTTGTAGACATAAACTTCGATACGATCATGAGAAGCAAAAACTTCACCAGGAATTTGGTCTTGTTTTGACAATTGGGCTTCGATGCTGCCGAGGTTGACATAGATAAAGCGGTTGTCAAAGCGTTCTACAGTACCAGACATGATTTCTTGTTCATGCTCTTTGTAAGTATTGTAAGTGATGGCACGTGTTTGCTTGCGCATTTTTTCCATGATGGTTTGTTTGGCAGATTGGGCTGCTACACGACCAAACTCAGCAGGTGCTTCTTCAAACTTGATTTTGTCACCAAGTTCATAGGCTGAATTAATGGCAAGAGCATCTTTCAAGCTGATTTCCAAACGGCTATCAAATACTTCATCAACCACTTCACGGACAGTATAAACGGTAAAGTCACCTGTTTTTTCGTTGAAATCAATAGCTACGCTGTCTGATTGACCATAGCGTCTGCGATAAGCGGAACGAAGCGACTCTACTACTGCGTCGATGATATCTTCTTTTTTGATTCCCTTGTCTTCTTCCAAAATGCGGAAGGCCTCTAGCATTTCTTTACTCATGTTTTCTTCACTTTTGAATCCTCAAAAGCTATCCTTTCTTTTTCTATAATTTAACTGCTAAACGTGCTTTTGATACTAAACTATATGGAATTTGGACGGTTTTCTTACGCGTCTTGTCCATATATTCCATGGTCAACTCGTCCTCTTCAAAGGCCAACAAGGTTCCTTCAAAGACCTTTTGCTTATCGATGGCTTGGTAGAGCCCGACATGAATGTATTTCCCAACCGCTCCAGCGACAGCATCCTTGGTTTTCAAAGGACGTTCCAAGCCTGGACTGGTGATTTCTAGGAAATATTGTTCTGGGAAGGGATCTGGCTTGATGGTGTCTAAGACAGGACTGATAATTTCTGTCAAGTCTGCCGTGTCGTTCAAGGTAATTCCTTCAGGTTTATCTACAAAAATACTGAGAATCATGTCACTGCCAATCTTTCCATACTCGATATCCACGAGTTCGAAAGGTGCTTGGATGACAGGTTCTACAACTTCTCTGACTAATTCTACGATTGTTGCGATTGCGTCCACCTCCTCATAAGCAAGAGGCGAAGATATTTCCCCGCCTCTCTTTTCATATTCTTACTCTTAGTATAGCACGTTTGCCAGCTTATGTAAAGCAAAAGCACTTATACAGCCTGATTTCAGGCTATTTCTTAAAATTCTGCCTCAACACGGTAGATAACTTGCCCCTTGTTGGAGAATTTTTGCTCGTATTCTGTCATGACATTGCCTTCAAAATCACTGGCATGTAAATCTAGCCAGACACCATTGAGCTTCATGCCATATTGAGAAAAGCTCACTAGGCTGTACTCAAACAAGCCACGGTTATCCGTCTTAAAATGAATTTCTCCATTTTCAGGCAAGATACGTTTGAAGGTATCCAAGAAGGTCTTGTAGGTCAAACGACGCTTTTCATGGCGTTTTTTAGGCCATGGATCTGAAAAATTCAGATACAAGCGATCAATCTCACCGTCTTCAAAGTAGTCAGTCAAGTCAGAACCATCTACCCACAAGAGCTTAATGTTCGGTACTCCAACTTCAAGCACCTTGTCCAAAGCGTAGCTCAAAACAGACTTTTGAATATCAATCCCGATATAGTTGATGTCAGGGTTTTGCTTAGCCATACCTGAAACAAAGGCACCCTTTCCACTTCCAACTTCCACATGAATGGGATTGTCATTGCCAAACAAGTCCCGCCATTTTCCCTTAGCTTCCAGGGGATTGAGGACCACATACTGGGGATTTGCCTCTAGTAATTCTGTCGCCCCTTTACGATTTCTAACTCTCATCTTCTCTTTCCATACTTGTCTCGGAAGTGACGCAAGCCATGAATCTCCCGATTGACGTTTTCTAAATCTTGGTTCATATAATACTTGGAAATCTGGCTCAAGTAAGACAATTGACCATACCAATACAATTTATTTAATACCGTTTGATTGTACTTGTAACCGTAGTAGGTCAACCATTCCTTCCACTGATGCTCTGGAATATAATGGCAGAGCATGTGGGCCACATCAAACATGCGGTCGGTCAAGCGAACCGAATCCCAATCCACCAAATAAATCAAGCCACTGTCTGTCTCAATCCAATTACTATGTCTTACATCTCCATGGACAATGGTCGCATAGTCCTCTCTAAATCCTGGAATAGTCTGACGTAAATCAGCCATCACTTCACTGATAAAATGATTTTTACGCAAAGCATCTGGAACCGTTTCTTGCCAAGACTGTAGTAAGTCTACAGGTGTTTCCATGGCATAGCCCAAGCGACTCAACTGTGTCATCAACGGACGTGAGCGATGCAGACGAGTTAAAATATTGACGATTTGCTTACGATTCATATCATAGGGGGTCAATATCTTGCCTGTCAACCATTCTTGAGCACACATATCACGTCCATCTGCCAAACGGCGACTCCATAATAATTGTGGAGCAATTTGTTCTCTAGCTAGACCAGGTAGGATTGGAGAGGTGTTCATTTTTACAAAGATACGCTTCCCATCAGGATAGCTACCCATATAAGCCTTGCCACTTTTCCCAGGTATGGGAGTCAGTGTTAGCTCATTATCACCCAAATCCATTTCTTTCCTCCGTATAAAGTTTCCTTACTATTCTACTAGTTTTTGCCCTATTCGTCAACCGGTCCACACCCGATTCTCAAAGAAAAGCCTCTGGATTGGCTTGGGTAGCATTATAAAAAGAAAAGGCAAGCTATATCTTCTGCTTACCTTTCATGATTTTTATAAATAATATAAGAGTGGCAAACTGTTGTAAAACATATGAACTAAAGTGGAGACCCATAGGTTTTGGCTCTTTTTATAAGCAAAGCCCAGTAACAAGCCCCCAAGTAGATAAAAAATAAACGAAGGGACATTAGAAGGTCCATGCATGAAAGAAAAGAGAGAGGAAGTTAGCACAAGCCCTAACCAAGAATTGTCAAAAACGGCACCTTGAAGAAGTCCTCTGAAAATGAGTTCCTCCTGGATGGGACCAAAAACTGAGGAAGTCAAAATCAAAGACAGGGAAATTCCTCTGCTGACTTCCGCCAAGTGTTGAACTCCTGCGCCAGAAGAAATAGCGAAGAAATGAATATAAACCAGCGTCTCAACCACACTTAGAAGAAAGATTGCAATGAAAAGCAAAAGGTCTTTCTTGCTTAACATCCCAAAAGAAATCATTTCAAACTTTCTAGCATAAGTAACACTCAGCGAAGTTACAAGAAGACTTACAATAATCAATTCAGATTCATTTTGAAAAAAATCCCCGTGGTTAATCGTATAAGGAACTGTAATGACGATTAGTAGTACTAAAAATCCAAAACAAAAGGCATGAAATTTATCAAAAAACTCCATAAAACTAGCCTCCTCAACAAACAAACTTCCCTACAAGTCATCCTTTAACTCTAACCTTTCCAAAACAAACCATTTTAGCAACCAAAATCCGACCACATAGCCAGCCCCTAAGAAGATAGCCATTAAAGATAACATGGGATTTAGGAAATAAAAGACCACCACAGATACAAAGGTTAGCACAAAAACATTAAAAGCAATGGTGTCAGAAGCCAAGACCAGAATATAAGGTGTCAACCAGTCTAAGGTTTTTGAATCTAGGAAAAATAAGTGTTTATACATGATGACCTCCTCTATGGCTGAAAAGCAAGTCTTCTGGTTTTTTAGCCCAGGACCCTGTGTAGAAAAGTGAGCAAAAATGGTAAGTTTGCGATGATATTATTAACAATATGAATCGAATAAGAAGGATAGATACTCTTCGTATAACGTGTCAGCCAGGCATATAGACAACCCACTGCCGTATAGACAAAAATATCTGCGAAACTTGGCAAGCTAGAAAAGTGGGGCAAGGCAAATAAGAATGACGGAAAGAGAAGATCCAGCCTCCACCTCGAATTCTTAAAGAAGGCATGTTGAAGCAGTCCCCTACATACCAATTCTTCCATCAGAGGTCCTAGTACGATTAAGGTTAGGTAAACACCAAACTCCGCAAAATTTGTCTCGCTATAGGCAATAAACAAATTCCAACCTTCATTGGTCCCCTGAACGTGTTTAGCTGTCAGATAGTTAAAGCAGATAAGCACAATGGCTACTAACACCGTCAGAATAGAATAGCTCAACCACTTTTTCCTAGGGATGCGAAAAAGATAAGCATGGCCCGACCTGACCAAAATCCAAACTATCAAGCAGATAAAGAGAAGGCTGATGATGTTTCGAATCCAGATAAGATTTCCTACCCAAGACGAGAACTCCCAATAATTGCTCCAAAATTGGGTTGTCCAAAACAGTCCGAAAAACAGAAACAAATAAGAAAGAATTGCACTCGCTTTGAAAAGAATAGGATGTTTTTTCATAGCTTTCTCCATTAAAATTAAATGATATCTAATCATTTTCTAAAATTTGATAACATTTGTGAAATGTTTTAGCAGAAACAACTCTATGATTGGTGATATCTATATAATCACCTGGATAACCGAGAACATACATCCCATAACCAGCGAATCCTCCTCCAACTGTTCCAACTAAACCAAACTTGATATTCGTTACGAGAGAAGTGTTAAGACCTGCCATTAAAATGCGCACATGATTATCCAACCAAACCATATAATTTTTTTGAAAAGCTTCCTCTACCCAACTTGGTTTAGGAGTTGCTTGACCAATTTCCCAAACATCAACAATTTGATTCCCATATTTTGCCTTCATATCTTCAATCCTTTTTAAATACCATTACATGAGTTTGGAGTTCCCCCTATACCATAAGGACTACATGGTTTTGAAAGATGTATAATAGGCCACTTACCATTTAATTGATCCAAAGTTGGAGAAGGTGCTAGCCCACCCAATAAACCAGAAAGCATATCTCCCCAACCTCCGAAACTTCCTTCAACTTTCGCAAGCATCTCAGTATCCATAACCTCAAATTGTTCCATCATTTTTGTATTCATAACAAAAACTTCATTAGCCTCTACTTTTTATAATACTTCAAGCCCCAAATGAGTAGAAGCATAATAATCAAGCAGAGAATAGCGCCAATATAGGCAATTAATTGTTGATAGAATTCTCCAGCTGTGATACCTCTATACAAACAAATAATAGACATAAAGCCTGTCAAACCGATAAACATAAGTTGATTGGTTCTAGGACTAACCAAATCATCATCTTCAAACTCTCTTATCCTCATTTCTCTAGTGAGGTAAACAGTGACCAAAATAGAAGCCAAGTTAATAACCACTAAAAGAAATTGGAAAATTAAAGAAAAATTTAAAAACTGACGAGATAGAAATAGATAAGTAGAGACAAGTAAAGGCAACTGACCTAAGAACAATCTCGCAAGGAAGATGTTCCGTTTTTTAGCAAGAAAAGTTTTCATTTCTTTGCTCCTTTCTTTTTAGTTAAAGCAAAATAGACCATAACTGCAATCACATAGGCTATGGTATAAAATAGCTGATACCAAGCACTCTCCCTAAGCGGATATAGAAAGATGGACATGATTAGATACAAGATGAAAATGACAAGTATTTTTTTCTTCATAAAATTTCCTCCTGAATCTTTGTTGAGCTACAACCTTTACACTGCTAGTATAGCACTCATTTTGACCTTGGATCACTGAAATCATAAATGGTCATCGAAACATCTTGAATTGTAAAAAATTTAAAAAGCAAGCATGGAAAACATACTTGCCCTTTACACCGTATTGATACCAACTTAATTTGTAGATTTTTTATCCTGCTATCACATATCATTTTGACAGGCGAAACAATATTAAAGAAACTCCACTGTAGATTAAACTAGCGATAAAAAATCTTTTCATCTAATTAGATCTATCTTTATTCTTCTTTGGAGATTTTAAAAATTTTTCCCTAATTAAAGAAGTAATAAAAGAAACAAACATACTAACAACAAAACCAATAAGAAAACTTTTGAAATCCATAATTACCTCCAAGTACAGCTTCCCTACTTACAGGTTCAAGCCTTTAAGCAACCATAATCGCCAATTGTAACATTGTTTTTGCATTCACGAGGAATACCTCTTTTTACTTTCGTCCTATTACAACCTTAATAAGGTTAGTATACTACTATTTTTTAAAATTTTCCATCCAAATCACGAATGGTCATCAAAACATCTTTAATTGTTAAAAAATTTAAAAGCAAGCATGAAAAACATACTTGCCCTAGGAGAATTTAACAACGTAAAGACCTAAAATCGAAAACTATTCACCCTCACTTTCGTCTGTTCTGATAGATTCTCATGATTGCAACAAGGATACAGGCTGTCCCACCTGCTAAAACCAGAAGAGTAATGATAATGTTGAGAATTTCAGGCGTACTCCCTATTCTGTTGATAAGACGGAGTAGGGATATAACTGTCAACTGAATCAGGAGTATTGATTCTACTCTTACCATCGAAGTAAGTCTGTTTTCAACTGCATATAAAAAGGCTGGTAGCAAAACACAGGCTATAGCAATTACAAACAGGTTGCTCCCTGTTTCTTCTCCCTTGTTCACCACGGAAATCATGAGAAGATTCGAAGCTATGATCAACGTAGAACAGATGATAAAAAAGGATTTCTTATTCATTTATGATACCTCACATACTATAGTATTTTGTTTCGAACCCAAGAAATATTCTTCAAACTATTGCAACACCATCTCGCCGTAAAGCAGTACTGTCTATAACTAGTTTCCTAGTTTTCTTCAAATACTGATTTTTTATTGAAGACAAGAATGGTAAGCTCATTAACCATTATAGCAAAAAATAATGATAACATATATTATTTTTCGGTTTATGAATGATATTCGTTATTTTGGTAAGGAGAAAGTTCTTTGTTCAATTCAAGATGTTTCAATAACCATTCAAGATTTGGATGAAATTTTTTTAAAAACAGTGCTATACTAAACTTGTCACATTTGTAATACGGCAAAAATCTATATTCGGAGGCAAGTAATCATGAAGAGTAAGATTTATTATATATCCAATATTTTTTATGGAATATTACTATTTTCTATTGGATTAACATCAAAAGTATTTATTTTTAGCAGTTTAATGTCTATAACTTTAATAACTCTATCTATAATAGGATTATTAAAAACTAAAAATAAAAAGTAGATATAGCAGAATTAGATTTCAAAAGTTAGAAACCTCTCCCGATAGTTGATGATAGAGAAAATTATTTCATACAAGCAATTTACTGTAACTCAAAACTAATTTGATTAACTATTCAACCATACAGACCGAGAAACAAGAACTCTCGGTCTTATTTTTTATCATTCTGCATGTACCACAGTAAGTACCTGACGAAAGACTTGATTTTGGCAGGTAGTATTTAGACTGGTATTGGGATGGCTTTCCACAATTTTCACGACGGTATAGAGACCAACTCCTCTCTCCTCCCCTTTAGAACTGGCTCCAAAGGAGAAGATTTCAGAAATATCGATGCCCTCTTCTTTGATGGAGTTTTCGATAATAAAGGTCTCCTGTGCTCCATTTTTTAAAAAGGCGATTGAAACATGAGGTTGACTGGCCTCTACACTAGCTTCAATAGCATTGTCACAAAGGATAGACACAATGGTTAGAAAATCAAGCAGTCTCATTCCCTCGACCTGAATCTCCTCAGGAACTTCGACATTAAAGATAATCTTCTTATCTCTGGCTTTTAGAAACTTTCCTGCTAGGAGACTTTTGAGGGCTTTATCACGAATATTCACTAATCTGCCCAGGTCATATTTGCTGTCCTGCAATTTTTCACTGGAATCCTTTAAGACCGAGTCGTAGACCTCTTTTATCTGCTCCATATCCTCCTCTTCAATGCCCAGACGTAAACTAGTCAAGAGGTTGCTATAATCATGGCGAAAACTCCGCACTTCCTTGTAAAGCTCCTCTATATGCCGACTATAGCGTTCCATATCTCTGTAGCGCAAGGCCTGCTCTTGGTCCAGTCTCTCATGAAGTTTTTCCTTCAAATAGGTATCCAATTTCTTGATCATCCCCATAAAAAAGAGAAGGTAAAACACTAGAATCAGATGGCGAACAGTCGTTGATTGAATACCTTGTTCATATTCAAAGAAAGACAGACTTTGCATCACTAGATAGTAGCCCCCCATTATCCAGTTAATCGTAGTCAGAGATTTTTGAAAACCTTTATCGAGAATCTCCTTTCTCAACTTAGTGAAATCATAGTCCAACCATTTCAAAAAGACTAAAACTATGAAGCAAACGAATATCATCATCAATAAAAAGATAGGATTGCTATCTTTATCTACAATTTCTTGTCCCAAAAATGGAAGCACAAAATAGGAGACCCCTCTATAAAAGAGATTCACCAATATCATTGGAAAGAGACCATAAAAGAAGAGAAGTTTTTTAGGAAGCCCTCTTAACAGTAAGAAAGACAAGCCTATACCGTACAAGGGTTCCATAAAATAAAATAGGAAACTATCTCCTACCATATAGCCAATCATTAAAAAAACAAAGGCCAACAGTATCTTAAAAAGAAAGGCTTTAAAAATCCTCTCAAAAGTGAGACCAATTCCATCCACCTTAAAGAAAATGACAATTTCTAGTCCATGAGTAATAAGTGTATACAATAATATCCAAGCAATATTCATAAACTCTCCTAGCTCAATGCAAGTTATTGATAGCTTCAGACACTTCCCTGACCTTATAACGCGCGATCATACAGCTTCCACCATTGGGAAAGTAAAGAAGTTTTTCTTTCTTATCCAAACGAACCACATTGGCAGGATTGATGAGAAAAGAGCGATGGCACTGCAAGAGACGGGGCTCCTGCTTGAAAACCTCCTCTAAACTCGCTGTAAATTCCAGCCTATCCGTCTTAGTATAGAGAATAACACGATGGGCTCTGGGCGACGTTTCGAGATAGTAAACCTCTTTAAAAGGATACTGGAATTGGGCAAATTTTGATTTAAAGTAAAAGCAATCTTCCGCCAGACTTTTACTGTCTTGACTATTGGCATAGAGGAGGGCTGTCTCGATCCGAGATTCAAACTCCTCTGCCGAAAGGGCCTTATCAATGTAGTCCAAAGCAGACACTTGGTAACGAAAGGACAGGGGCATAAACTCCGAGTGAGTCGTCACAAAGACAATCAGGGCATAGGGGTCTCGATCCCGAATCTTTCTAGCCACTTCCAAACCCTTCATCTCCTCATTTCGAATCTCAATATCCAAAAAGAATAGCTGATGGGCTCCCTTCTCATGCACCTCTGCCAGCAGTTGGTCAGCTTTCCCAAAGACTTCAAAAGAACTGGGAATGATATGATGTTCTTTCATAAGTTTCTCAATCGTCGTTTCAATCCTAGTCTGTTGGGAAAAATCATCTTCTAAAACAAATATTCTCATCTTCTTACTCTCCTTGTTTCGATTTCTTCCTAAAAAGAGAATAGCAAAAATACTATGATACAAGCCCACCAAATCCTAAACAGGCCTTTAATGCTCCTGAAAGGTATCTTGTTCCTCAAATAAGCATGATAATCTTACCACTATTTTATCATAAAATTTTAACAGTACCATTCAGGAAATTTCAAGGACAATTAAAGATTTTATGGTGAAAAAGGAGATAAAAGTGATAAACTGACAGTATCAAAACACAGTTGCTAGAAACAAGACTAGCACCAAGATTAAAGGAGGAATTCTCATGACAGATACAGACCCTATCAAAAGAGCTCAGACTTTGATTACTGACTTAAACAAAGCCTACCAAGCATGCAAACAGGCAACCGCTGACGACGTCCGCTTTCAGGAGCAATTAAACTCTATTCTTGGTTTTCTAGCCAAGGCTGAAACAGTGGATAATCGAGTCTTGATTGAATTGGAAAAATTTTACCAGACTTCCAGTCTTCTCATGGGACTCAGCGCCCTCGATCCAGATGCTCCAACTCGCGCCGCTTGGCGGGCCTATGACCGCTTCCACTTTGACCAAGTCAAGACCAAGTTGAGTCTCTACGGACCAACCATTATCTTGTAGAAAATAAAAGAAGCTGAGACAAACTGAACTCAACTTCTTTTTTAGTGTCATATAGACAATGTTAGTCCTGCATCTGACGTTTTACCTGATAAGGTAAGTACAAGACTAGTAAAATCAAACCTGCACCCAGCAAGGCTAGAAGGGCTAGTTTTTCTTGGAAGGTAATCAACCCAACAACTAATTCCACAAGTAAAACAAAACTGGTCAATCCTCGGACTACCGCCTGCAAGCCTTTTTCCTTTTGCCCCTTGTCCAGCGGAAAGAGTTGGGTCAAATACTGGTAGTCAAAGGCATGATAGAGGGCCAGCAGCTGGAAGAGCAAGAGGTAGTTAAAGAGAACCACCACTGCTGTCGCAATCCAAGCTTGCTCGATAAAGACCTGCGCCAGCAAGGAAAGTAGGAGCAGACGCAGACTGAGAGCAAAGAGGTCTCCATTTCGCAGATAAGAACGCAGATAGAGATTTTGCCATATCTTCCCAGGCACCTTCTGAACAGCCTTTAGGATAAAGTCCAGATAGGCACGACGCTTGACGCTGTTTGAAATTCCCTTTACCTGCGTAAAGAGGGCAAAGAAACGAAGCAAGACTTGCTTACGCTTGCTTTCTTGGGAAATGACATAGTCCCAGTCCAGTCCAGTTTCAGTGAAAAATTTACTAGCCTTTTGACGAAAGAGGAAATATTTACCTACTCCCAATAAAAGCACATAGACCAGAAAAACTGGCAAGCCATAACCCATGGCTAAAAATAATGGCGCAAATAACAGCAAGAAAAGGGTCTGTACAAAGAGCCAAAAGAATAGGGAAATGCCAGTTTGACGCTTGAGATGGAGCTTGATTTCCTCTTCTCCGACCAAGAGAAAGAGCTTGTCTGGAGCCTCCATATAGGTGGCAATTCCTCCCCAAAGCAAAAGTAAAACAGAGGTAATTCCTACAAATAAAAGGATAGGCCAATGATTTTCAGGAAAATGCTGTAAAAGTTGACTGTACTGGTAGGCTAGAAAACCGATGAGAACCAGCAGAAACAAGACAAAGTGGTCATTGAGAACATAGCGCAAATAACCAAGACACTCCTTACGAAAAGCCTGCCTTCTCTTTAAAAACAAGTCTTTCATAGCTCCTCCTCTTTGGTCAGAGCCAAGTAAATATCATTCAAACTAGCCTCAGGCATATCAAATGCTTCGCGCAGTTGCAGGAGATTTCCCTTAGCACGCACTTCCCCTTTGTGGAGAATAACAAAGGCATCACACATCTTCTCAGCCGAATCCAGCACGTGGGTACTCATGAGAATGGACTTGCCCTTTTGCTTTTCCACTTCCAAAAGCTGAATCAAGTCCGCAATCGCCAACGGATCAAGACCAAGGAAAGGCTCATCCACGATGAAAAGACTTGGATCCACCACAAAAGCACAGATAATCATGACCTTCTGCTTCATCCCTTTTGAAAAATGAACAGGGAACCAGTCTAATTTCTGGTCCAGACGGAACATTTTTAACAAAGGCTCTACTCGGTCAAAAGCCACTTTTTGCTCAATACCATAAGCCATAGCAACCGTTTCGATATGCTCTCTGAGAGTCAATTCCTCATACAGACTAGGTGTCTCAGGAATGTAGCCAATTTGCTTGCGGTAGCTAGTCGCATCTTCTTGCAGAGTCAAGCCATCGATATTGATGGAGCCACTATAAGGTGTCAACAGACCGATAATCTCATTGATCGTCGTCGATTTTCCAGCGCCATTGAGACCAATCAAGCCGACCAGCTGCCCACTTTCAACGGTAAAAGACACATCTTTCAAGACAGGGACATGGACATAGCCACCTGTCAAGTTTTTAATTTCTAACATATTTTCTCCAAATCTGGTATAATGTAGCTATATTATATCAAAATTCAATACAGTAGAGGTAGATTTTATGTCAGATTGCATTTTTTGTAAAATCATCGCAGGGGAAATTCCTGCTTCAAAAGTATATGAAGATGAGCAGGTTCTTGCCTTTCTGGATATTTCTCAAGTGACACCAGGACACACCTTGGTCGTGCCAAAAGAACACTATCGCAATCTTTTGGAAATGGACGCTACTAGCGCCAGCCAACTCTTTGCCCAAGTACCAAAAGTAGCTCAAAAAGTCATGAAAGCTACCAAGGCTGCTGGTATGAATATCATTGCCAACTGTGAAGAAATCGCTGGTCAAACAGTCTTTCATACTCACGTTCACCTCGTGCCTCGCTACAGTGCGGACGATGACCTCAAGATTGATTTTATCGCCCACGAACCAGACTTTGACAAACTCGCTCAAGTCGCTAAAACTATCAAAAACGCCTAAGGAGTTGCCATGAAATTATCCAATCTATTGCTATTTGCAGGAGCTGCAGCCGGAAGTTATCTGGTCACAAAAAATCGTCACACCATCACAGATGAAGTCTTGAATACCACTGACCGCGTTCAAGCTATCAAGGACGATGTAGATATTATCCAAAACAGCCTGCAAATCATCGACCAGCAAAAAGAACTCATCAAGGAATATCAAGAAGACCTGACTTACAAGTTTAAGGTCTTGGAAAAGGATATCCAGACTAGACTAGCTGTGATAAAAGAACTGCAGGAAACTGAAGATAAGTAAAAAGAGCCGAGTGGCTCTTTTTAAAACATAAACAAGCTATATTACATCAACAATACATCATAATTTAGGCAACTCATTCACCGTTTCATAACTAAATCGAAGACTTTCCGCCGTAATGAAAACACCTGAAACAGCTTGATTTCAGGTGTCCGGAAACTTTGATATCTAGGCTCAAAGTTTAGGTATGGAACTTCGAAGAAGGTCGCTACCGTCCGTCATTACTTAAGGAAAGTCTTAAAAAATCTATAAACAAAAAGAGCCCAACGGCTCTTTTTACTTTTATTCTCCTTCAAAGGCATCTTTAATATGGTCAAAGAAGCCTTTTTTCTTTGGATTTACTTTCAAGTCACCAGCAGCTGCGAATTCTTTCAAAGCTGCTTTTTGACGGTCGTTCAAGCCTGTCGGTGTTACGACATTAACGGTAACGTATTGGTCACCAACTGCACCGCCACGAAGGCTCGGAGCTCCCTTACCACGTAAACGGAATTTCTTACCAGTCTGAGTTCCCTCTGGAATAACCAATTCAACATCACCATGAACAGTTGGGATATCAACTGTGTCACCAAGAGCTGCTTGGACAAAGTTGAGGTTGAGATTGTAGAAGATAGTCGTTCCTTCACGTTCAAACTTGTCGCTGGCTTCCACAGAAACCACTACATACAAGTCACCGTAAGGTCCACCGTTAAATCCAGCTTCACCTTGACCAGCTAGGCGAATTTGTTGACCTGTTTCCACACCAGCAGGGATTTTTACATGTACACTATGAGCTTGTTTTTCATGACCTGTTCCGTGACATGTTGTACATGGATCTTTGATTTCTTTTCCGCGACCGTGACAGACATCACAGGTTACTTGGCGACGCATCATACCAAGTGGAGTCTGTGTATCGACGTTAATGACACCAGCGCCATGACAGCGTCCACAAGTGACTGGACTTGTTCCTGGCTTAGCACCTGAGCCATTACATGTACTACAGCTTGCTTCACGATTGTATTTAACCTCTTTTTCAGCTCCAAAAATAGCTTCTTCAAAGGTCAAGTTCACACGATACTGGAGGTCATCCCCCTGACGAGGAGCATTTGGATTGCGCGAAGCACCGCCTCCGCCGAAGAAACTTGAGAAGATATCTTCAAAACCACCGAAGCCTCCTGCCCCGTCAAAGCCGCCGAAACCACCTGCACCACCAAAGCCACCATTGGCACCAGCCGCACCATATTGGTCATAGGCTGCCCGTTTTTGGTCGTCACTCAAAGTCTCATAGGCTTCCTGAACTTCCTTGTATTTTTCCTCAGCACCAGGCTCCTTATTGATATCTGGGTGATATTTTTTCGAAAGCTTACGATAAGCCTTTTTGATTTCGTCTGCCGAAGCGTTTTTTGACACCCCCAGACGATCATAAAATTCAGTATTGTTCATACAAGATACCAAGACCGTAAAATTCGACTGAAAAATAGGAAATCTGACGCTGGAGCGATGCTCCTAGACAGATTTATCTTTTTTCCGAGAATTTAGGTCGGGTTCAATTCCTTTCTTTTATATTGAGTTAGAAATTCTGGAACCCGTGTTCAATTCCCTGAACACCTTTGTTCCTTTCTATAATTTTCATGTAAATCTTTAGAGGCTGTTTTCTATACTCTGCTTCACTTGATTAAACTCTTCATCTGATAGAGTAAATATCAAATCCTCTTCAGCATACTCGTTCTGTTCTTTAAAATAGTTGTCCGTATTCTCTGCCAACCCTAAACCGAAAATCACTTTTCTTGCAAACTCTTGATGTGCAAAACCGATAGCCGTAATGATTTGTTTATCTTGGACAAGAACTTTCGGTTGAAAATTCTTACGTGGAAGAAATTCAAAATAATCAAAGAAGTTTTGCCAAATTCCACCTGTAAATTTCGTGTCGTTCAACAAGCCAGCTTTCGCTAGTAAAATGGGCGCTGAAGAAATGGCTGCAATTAGGATATCTTGCTCATTAAGACTTCTCAAAAACGAAATCAATTTCTCATCTTGTAGAGCAGGACCTATATTGACCATTCCTGGCAAAATTACACAAGAATAATCTTCTATACAGAGCTGATCCAATGTTTTCGTCGGTTGACAGGGCAAACCATCCTCAGAGACTACCATCGAATTCTCAGAAGCGACATAATCAATCGTGATATCAAAAGACAGAGCTAAAGTACTCGTTAAAGTGGTTATCTCATAAAGAGAAAAATTAGGATAAATGATACAAAGTACTTTTTTCATACGCAACATCCTCTATTTTATCGAAAAACAGAGGCTGGATTGCAACCTCTGTGGATGAGTGAAGTAACTTAAATCAAATTTATTTTGATTTTAAATATCCAATAAGCACACAAACATTTATATATTTTTGTCTCTTCTTAGTATTGGCTATAAAATTCCAATAGATTAGAAGGAAAACACAGACAACCCAAACCATGCCAATTATAAACGATATTATAAATTCTGGTTTTTGTATGGTTGCTGATACTAGTGCTGATACTAGCGCTGACAACAATACTGAAGTAACAAAATTCCTTACCGCCTCATCATTTTTAACACAACTTTCATGCTCAGCTAAAATAATTGCTTTATACCTAGCCAAATACACTACTGGAATATTATCTATAAAATCTTTTGCAGATTCATAACTATCAGCTTTATTACAAAAATCATTATAAACTTTTCGTGTATTTTTTAGATACTCTTCATCCAATACACTCATCTTACTTCTCCGTAAACTCTCCGTCTACGACGTCATCGCCTGCGTTTCCTGTTGCTTGCGCCCCTTCTGCTCCTGCTTGAGCTTGTTGCGCTGCTGCAGCTTGTTCGTAGAGTTTAACAGCAAGGCCTTGAGCTTTTTCGTTCAATGCTTCAAGTTTTGCTTTCATGTCGTCCAAGTTATTGTCTTCTTGCGCTTTCTTAAGGTCATCAAGGGCAGCTTGGGCAGCGTCACGTTCTGCGTCGAAGCCTTTGCCTTCAGTTTCCTTGATTGTCTTTTCAGTCGCAAAGATTGCTTGGTCTACTTCGTTACGAAGGTCAACTTCTTCCTTACGTTTCTTATCTGCTTCAGCGTTAGCTTCTGCATCTTTCATCATGCGGTCGATTTCTTCGTCAGTCAAACCTGAGTTTGATTGGATCACAATAGTTTGTTCTTTTTGAGTTCCAAGATCTTTGGCCTTAACAGACACGATACCATTCTTGTCGATGTCGAAACTTACTTCGATTTGAGGAATTCCACGAGGTGCAGCTGGAATATCTGTCAATTGGAAGCGTCCAAGAGTCTTGTTATCTGCTGCCATTGGGCGTTCACCTTGAAGAACGTGGATATCAACGGCTGGTTGGTTGTCTGCTGCAGTTGAGAAGACTTGTGATTTAGATGTTGGAATAGTAGTGTTGCGATCGATAAGTTTTGTAAATACTCCACCCATTGTTTCGATACCAAGTGACAATGGTGTTACGTCAAGAAGGACAACGTCTTTAACATCACCAGTAATCACACCACCTTGGATGGCAGCACCCATAGCAACTACTTCATCAGGGTTTACTGATTTGTTTGGTTCTTTACCAGTTTCAGCCTTAACAGCTTCAACAACGGCAGGGATACGAGTTGAACCACCAACAAGGATAACTTCGTCGATTTCTGACAAGCTCAAACCTGCATCAGAAAGGGCTTGACGAACTGGAACTTTTGTACGTTCTACAAGGTCACGAGTCAAATCGTCAAATTTTGCACGAGTCAAAGTCATTTCCAAGTGAAGAGGTCCAGCTTCACCAGCAGTGATAAATGGCAAGCTGATTTGAGTTGAAGTTACACCAGAAAGGTCTTTCTTAGCTTTTTCAGCTGCATCTTTCAAACGTTGCATTGCCATCTTGTCAGTAGACAAGTCAATACCGTTTTCTTTCTTGAATTCTGCTACCAAGTGGTCGATAATTTTTTGGTCAAAGCCATCACCACCGAGTTTGTTGTCCCCTGCAGTTGACAATACATCGAAGACACCGTCACCCAATTCAAGGATAGAGACGTCGAATGTACCACCACCAAGGTCAAATACCAAGATTTTTTCTTCTTTGTCAGTCTTGTCCAAACCGTAAGCAAGAGCGGCTGCAGTTGGTTCGTTGACGATACGTTCTACTTCAAGACCAGCGATTTTACCAGCGTCTTTTGTCGCTTGACGTTGAGCATCGTTGAAGTAAGCTGGAACTGTGATAACTGCTTTAGTTACTTTTTCACCAAGGTAGTCTTCAGCGTAGCCTTTCAAGTATTGAAGGATCATAGCTGAAATTTCTTGTGGAGTATATTCTTTTCCATTTGCAGAAACTTTTTCAGAAGTTCCCATTTTAGATTTGATAGAGATGACTGTATCTGGGTTTGTGACTGCTTGGCGTTTTGCAGCATCACCAACGATGATTTCGCCGTTTTTGAATGAGACTACAGATGGAGTTGTACGGTTTCCTTCTGGGTTTGCGATGATTTTGCTTTCAGTTCCTTCAAGAACTGCAACTGCTGAGTTTGTTGTACCTAAGTCAATACCGATAATTTTAGACATGTGTTTTTCTCCTTAAATTTTATATTCTATTTTCTTTTTGATACTCTTCTTAAGTGGCGGCGCCGTCAGAGCTTGACTTCGTCAATCTCTTTGACTAAACTTTGAGCCTAAGGTCTCAAAGTTTGCGCAAATAGCGCCACGGCGAAGAGTATCGTCTTTGGTTCGCTTTGCTCACTATTGCAAAGCCAAATATATTTTATCTTTCTTCATAGTTTATTGTCGTTTCGGACAGGTTTTTTTAAGCTATCTAGCCTAGTTGTAAACCACCACCATTGCTGGGCGTAGGATGCGGTCATGGAGTTTGTAGCCTTTTTGGAAGACTTGAGCGATGGTATCTGCTGGGTGTTCATCGTCTGCTGGGAGAGTTTGGATGGCCATATGGTAGTTATGGTCAAATTCACCGTCAGCTGCGATTTCTTCGATTCCTTCTTCTTTCAAAGCGTGAATCAAGCTTTCTTGCACCATCTCCAATCCTTTTTTGACATCGTCTGTCAATCCTTCAACTGCGAGTGCACGCTCAAGGTTGTCCAAAGAAGGGAGAATTGCTTTTGCCAAATCCTGGCTACGATAACGTTGCAAGTTTTGACGCTCTTCATTGGCACGGCGTTGGATATTTTGCATTTCTGCATGAGCGCGAAGGTATTTATTTTCGAACTCATCCGCACGTTCATTTGCCAAGTCCAACTCAGACTTCTCAGGAGTTGTTTCTTCTACCGTTTCCACAACTTCCTCTTCTTGAACTTCTTCTACTTCTTCTACTTCTTCATTTTTTATATCTTGGGCCATTTTCGCCTCCTTTAATGATTTCAATCTTAATGTACTTCGTAATGATTACTGCTGAGGTAGCGGTAAAAATCTGTCAATTTCATGGTCAAAACACGATTGACTACATTGACTTGGTTGATTAGCTGTTGGTAATCCAGATTAACTGGACCGATAATGGCTAGAATTCCAACTCCTCGATAAGGAATGAGGAACTTGCTACTAATCACCGCTAGATCAGCTAGACAGGACTCTTGACTGTCTGCAACACGGACGTTTTGCATCTGATCTTCACGCAACCCCTCACGAATCTCCAGAGCCACCTTTTGCGGTTGGTCAAAGAACTGATAAGCTGCCAGATTGGCAAAATTCAAGAGATTGACCTTGCCCGCCACCACAATGTTTTCGTTGAACATTTCCTTAAAGATATGTTCAAAGAGATCGATAACATTGTCCGTTGTTGTAAAGTAACGCTGGATAATCTGCGGAATCTCCGTCCGAATCTTATAGTGAATATCTAAAACGGTGTGGCCGAGGAAACGTTCCTGAATGATGCTCTTCAGTTTCAGCAAATCTTCCTGCAAAAAGTTCCTTGGAATTAGAAACTGACTGGTAACCGTTCGAGACTCATCTAGGGTAAATACTGCCAAGGCTGTATGTTGCCCTAGAACAACGATATCAAAGGCTGTCAAACGTTGCCTGCTCGGCTCAACATCCAGCGCTACTACCGTACAGCCACTCAAGTCTGTCAATAGATTAGCAGCCTCTTGCAGAATGTCCTCCAATTTGAAGAATTCCTGATCAAAGGCCTTGACAATCTCATATACCTCATTTTCAGCCAGTCGGTCAAAATCCAGTGAGTGTTTCACATAGTACTGAAAACCAGCAACACTTGGCATCCGACCGCTTGAAGTATGAGCCTTCTCAAGCAAACCTTGCTTTTCTAAAGCCGCCATATCATTACGAATGGTTGCACTGCTAGAGTTAATAGACTCTTGCAAGGCTTTGGATCCGACAGGTTCGTGCGTTTTGGTAAAGATGTCAATAATCAGATTTAAAATATCCTGCTGACGCTCTGTAACCATCTCATCACTCCTCTCTGTCTGATCGATTAGCACTCAACACACTCAAGTGCTAACTCATGATTCTATTATACACCCTTAAAAGAGAATGTCAAGACAAAAACTCAAAAAATTAGCACTCTTTTACCAAGAGTGCTAAAAATCAGTCTGAAGACCTAGAACCTTACCTTCCATCTACTTGGTATTTCCTTTTAAGTCTGAAAAAACCATGGATTAGATAAGAAATCAAGAGAGCATATAAAAGAAAAATAACGAAGAAAGACATAGAAAGTTCTTCTTTAAATAAACTCATACAAACAACCAAACCACCTAAGAAAGTAGCTGTACAGGAACGAAGTCTATATCGCATAACATCCCATCTGATCTCCTTAGCAATATAGACTTGATCCTCTGGAAGTAAATTAGAAGACGATTTACGAAGAATCGAACAAGAACCTGCTCCTATCAATTCCCAACCTCTATCTCTAAAATCTTGTAGTTCATGCTTATATTTTTTAAGAAATCTAGAATCATAGATACAGTAGATGACATCGTCCGGTTGACATTGGTCAAAATAGAAAAAACCAAAACGACTCGTTCTATATCTCCAGCCTTTCAAGTGCATCTCGTGCAAATACTCTTCTTCCTTATCCAAATCAAAAATAGTGAACATCCGAAATTGCTTTTTATTGATCATGACTCCCCCTCCAATTTTGAGCATACCTACCCTATCATAAATCTGATAATTCCTTCTTTTTATGCCATAACTTCCAACTAATATAGACAACCATTAACAAAAGGATTAAAGACAAGAAAACATCTAGCCCGACCGCAAGAAAACTCCATAGACCATACGCATTACTCCTATTGAGCAATTTAAGTAAGAATGGTATATGTATGGCTAGCAAAAGTAAAACAGGTACTAATCGCAGTCTTAAAATGCGATTAACCATAGCTAACTTCCCAGCAGCGTCATTATAGATTTCAAATTCTGCATCCGATTCAATTTCAGAATGCGCTTTTCTAAAATAGGAAAAACTATTAAAGTCTGTAATATGCTCCCAGCCACAGTCTTTAAATAGTTGTAAATAGGAGGATCTCTCTGATTTTTCCATTGGGTAAAAATCCAACTGATAAGACACTTGCTCAGGCTGACACTTTTCAAAGGTATACTTAACTGCAAACAATAAGATAGAGTAGCTTACTTCCCTAAGTTTCCATCCCTTAGCATGCATTTCTCTAAAGTATAGAGCCTCCCTCTCATAATCCGCAATTGTAAAAATTCGGTAAACAATTTTCTTTTCCATCATCCTTCCTCCCGACTATTTCTGTAGAGCCGTTCAATACGCTTCAATTCAATATCTAAAACTTTTCGTCCTAAGTCTGTGATCTGATAGATTTTCCGTTTCTCCTCTTCGCGAACAAAGGAAATCAAGCCATCCTTTTCCATCTTCGACAAGGTTCCATACATAGTTCCAGGACTAATCAAGATTTGCGAATCTGTCATCTCCCTGACCTTTTGCGTAATACTATAACCATGACCTTCCTTTTGCAGACAGAACAAGATATAAAAGCCAGTTTCCGTCATCGGAAGATAAACACGACGGATCTTATCCGTTAATTCCATTTATAGCCACCTCCTATTCAGTTCGATATATCGCACCTCGTTATATAAAGTATATCACACCTCGATATAAAAATCAAGAAAAAAAGATCACCCTCAGGCAATCTTTCTTCTATATTAGTATTAGTAAAGGTCTAAATAATTATCAATTTCCCATTGTGAAACGAAGGTTGCATAACTTGCCCATTCGATTCGTTTGGCTTCAAGGAAACTAGTATAGATATGTTCTCCAAGAGCCACTCTGACGACTTCATCTTCTGTCAAAGCTTTCAAAGCGTTGTGAAGAGTTGATGGAAGGTCTGTAATACCAGCTTCCTTACGCTCTTCTGCTGTCATGATGTAGATATTTTCTTCGATAGGAGCTGGTGCTTCGATTTTATTTTCAATACCATGCAAACCAACCTCCAAAAGAACAGCCATAGCGATGTATGGGTTTGCCATCGGATCCACTGAACGCAACTCAAGACGAGTTCCCATACCACGTGAAGCAGGCACGCGCACAAGCGGTGAACGGTTACGGCCAGCCCAAGCAATGTAAACAGGTGCTTCATAACCTGGAACCAAACGTTTGTATGAGTTAACCGTTGGGTTCATGATAGCAGTATAGTTGTAGGCATGCTTAATCAAACCGCCAAGGAAATGATAGGCCGTTTCTGACAACTGCATTCCTTTTGGATCATTTGGATCAAAGAAGGCATTGTTTCCTTCTGCATCAAACAAGGACATATTACAGTGCATACCTGATCCAGCAATACCAAATTTTGGTTTAGCCATAAAGGTTGCGTAAAGGCCATGTTTGCGAGCAATGGTTTTAACAACGAGTTTAAAGATTTGAATCTTATCACAAGCACGGAGAACTTCATCGTACTTGAAGTCAATTTCGTGTTGTCCAACCGCAACCTCGTGGTGACTCGCTTCTACTTCAAATCCCATTTTGGTCAAGACATTCACAATCTCACGACGTGTATTGTCCGCAAGGTCAGTAGGCGCCAAATCAAAGTAGCCACCCTTATCATTCACTTCAAGCGTTGGGTCTCCATTTTCATCCAACTTAAATAGGAAGAATTCTGGTTCTGGACCAAGGTTGAAAGATTTGAATCCTACTTCTTCCATGTGACGAAGAGCTCGTTTCAAATTGCCACGAGGGTCACCCGCAAATGGTTCACCTTCTGTTGTATAGACATCACAGATCAAACCTGCAACACTTCCATTTTCATCTCCCCAAGGGAAGACTGTCCATGTATCCAAGTCTGGGTACAAGTACATATCTGACTCATTGATACGTACAAAACCTTCAATAGAAGATCCATCAAACATCGCCTTGTTTGACAAGACTTTATCTAACTGTTCATCTGTAGCAGGAATTTCGACGTTTTTCATGGTTCCCAAAATATCTGAGAACATAAGACGAATAAAGGTAACATTTTTTTCCTTGACTTCACGACGAATATCTGCAGCTGTGATTGGCATGAGTTTTCTCCTTAATGTATGACTACTTGCGGTTACCTAACCGCGACCAAAAGGTGACCGTACTGAAGCAAAGCGACCCTGTTGGAGGAGTTCATTGTGAAGTGCACGGCGCACCTCAGTCTGACTCACCGCTTTCTTGGATTTCGCTTCACGTTCAGCATACTTTTTCTTAATGGCAGCGATATTATAACCTTCAGAGATATAATCTTTGATTTCAAGCAGACGATCCATGTCATTCAAGGAATACATGCGACGGTTTCCTTCGTTTCGATCAGGTTTAATCAACTCTTGATCTTCATAATAACGAATCTGACGCGCCGATAGATCGGTCAACTTCATAACACTGCCGATAGGAAAAACAGCCATATTTCGGCGAAATTCTTTTTCCTTCATTTACAATTTCCTTCTTTCTGTCTATTATAGTCTAAAAAAAGACAAACGTCAATTGATAATGTTATAAAATGTAACATTATTTTTCTTTTTTCTCTAAAAAGAGACGAATACGGTCAATATCGTAATTTACGAGAATTGCGACAAAAACTCCCATGAAAGTTTCTGATACACGCGCAAACACGTACAAAATTGTCTCACCACTTGGAATTGATAGTGTAATAATTAACATAGCTGCTACACCACCTATAACACCTGCTTTGTTATTCATGGCTACATTTGTCATAATGGTTAACATGGTGCAGATTGGGACAACAACTAAGGTTACCCAAAAGGCTTCGTGGAAAAAGGTATTTAATAGGAAGAAGACCAGGGCATAGAGGCCACCGATACTATTTCCTAAAATACGCGAAGTCCCAAAATGGACACTCTTATCAAAACTCTCCCTCAGGCTAAACACAGCAGTCAAAGCACCAATTTGAAGACCTTTCCAGCCAAAAAAGCCAAAAATCAAGAGAACTAGAAAAACAGCAATACCTGTTTTAAAGGTTCGCATACCAAGTTTGAACTGGGATTTATCGAATTTATATTTTTTAAAATAACTCATAATCTCAACTTTCTATTTCCATTTTATCATAAATCAGTGATTTTTATGAGGAATAGTTGAGAGGAAGCGTTTTTATTTCGAGTAAAAGAAAAGAGGAACTTTCATCCCTCTCTTCTTTGATTCATTTAGTTAATTTTATTTTTCTGTCAAGGCTGCAAGTCCTGGAAGAACTTTACCTTCAAGAAGTTCCATTGATGCTCCACCACCAGTAGAGATCCATGAGAATTTGTCTGCGCGACCAAGGTTGATCGCTGCGGCAGCTGAGTCACCACCACCGATGATTGATTTAACTCCTGGTTGTTTCACGATAGCGTCCATCACACCGATTGTACCAGCTTGGAAGTCTGGGTTTTCAAATACACCCATAGGTCCGTTCCATACAACTGTTTTCGCACCAGTCAAAGCTTCATCAAATTTAGCGATAGATTTTGGACCGATGTCAAGACCAAGGAAGCCTGGATCCACTGCTTCACCTTCAGTGTCTTTCACTTCAGTGTAGTCCGCAAATGCGTTAGCTTCTTTTGAGTCAACTGGCAAGATCAATTTACCGTTTGCTTTTTCAAGAAGAGCTTTCGCAACATCCAATTTGTCTTCTTCTACAAGTGAGTTACCGATTTCGATACCTTGTGCTTTGTAGAATGTGTAAGTCATACCACCACCGATAAGGACTTTATCAGCTTTTTCAAGCAAGTTTTCGATAACACCGATCTTGTCTGAAACTTTTGAACCACCAAGGATAGCCACAAATGGACGTTCTGGAGCTTCAACTGCTTCTTGGATGTAGGCAATTTCGTTTTCAAGAAGGAAACCAGCAACTGCTTTTTCAACGTTTGCTGAGATACCAACGTTAGATGCGTGTGCACGGTGAGCTGTACCGAATGCATCGTTTACGAAGATACCATCTCCAAGTGATGCCCAGTATTTACCAAGTTCAGGATCGTTTTTAGATTCTTTCTTGCCGTCAACATCTTCGTAACGAGTGTTTTCAACCAAGAGAACTTGTCCATCTTCAAGAGCGTTGATAGCTGCTTCCAATTCAGCACCACGAGTTACACCTGGGAAAACAACGTCTTGGCCCAATTTAGCTGCCAAGTCTGCTGCTACAGGAGCAAGTGATTTACCAGCTTTATCAGCTTCTTCTTTCACACGTCCAAGGTGAGAGAAAAGAATTGCACGTCCACCTTGTTCGATGATGTACTTAATAGTTGGAAGAGCTGCTGTGATACGGTTGTCGTTAGTGATTACGCCATCTTTCAATGGTACGTTGAAGTCAACACGAACGAGGACTTTTTTACCTTTCAAGTCAACGTCTTTAACAGTAAGTTTTGCCATGTTACAAAAACCCCTTTATTTATTTTATTCGAAACTATTATATCACACTTTGGAAATATAAGGAAAGATTTCACAAGATTTTTCGATATTTAATCTTCATCTTCTTTTTTCTGTTTCAATGTCAAGGCTAAACTAGCAAGACCAAGGCTTGCCAATCCTGCTATTAGGGCTTCATTGGCATCAGCAGTTCCTGTATTTGGCAATTGTTTGCTTGCTTCTTCTGATTTAACTGCTGTATTTTGGGATGGTTTTTCTTGTGTAGGCGCTACTGCTGGTTCAGTTTTTACTTTTGTTCCAATTTCAACAATTTCTGGAATCGCTTCTTGGATGACTTCTGTTGAACGAAGACGACGCTGACCGTTTTCATCAACTTCAAAGACATGTCTTAATAGACCATCTCGTCCCTGTATGATGACTCGTTGTTCCCCAACTAGCATATCAGCATTTTCATGCTCTTGACGGTCAAAGGCAACCTTTTCCTCTTGAACTTCCAATTTAGGAGCCTTTTGTTGATCAGAAGCCGGTTGATTAGTAGGTTTTGGACGGTCTGTGTTTTGTGGTGCTGGATTGGCAGGGATGAGACCAGTACCTACTTCCACGATTTCAGGGCTTGCTTCTTTCAAAACTTCTGTAGCGCGAAGCGTACGATTGCCTTGGCTATCTACTTCAATCAAGCGGCGAATTTGTCCCTCAACCCCTGCTTGGACAAGTTGACGTTGACCGACTGTAAGATTTGGATTTGGACGTTCTTGGTGTTCGAAGGCGATACTTGTCTCTTCAACTTCTAATTTCGGAGTATCCACAACCAAATTCTTGACACCTTCAGTTGGTTCCTTGCTTGAAATAACTTTTTCTACTGGTTTAGCAGGTTGTGGTTTTTCAGCAGATTCATAAACAAAGGCATAATGAGTAAAGTGTGGCGCTGTAAAGATGACATGACTATCCGTTTGTTCAAAAGCCAATTCTACTGCCTCTTTGCCTTCAGGCAAGAAGAAGACTTTCTTCACTTTCTTATCTTTTTCAATTGGAATTCTCACAATAGAAGCGTAAGAGAGATCAACGTCTTGACCTTTTTCATCTAGACCTTCTATTTCAAAGACATGTGCATCTTCTCCAGCAAAGTATTTCTTCTCTTCAGCACTTGCTTGAACACGCTCTACTTTCAAGCCCTTGATGATAGTCTTCTCTTTATTTGAGAAGTGTACTTCAACACCTGTTTTACTATCAGAAAAGACTGCTGGCTTGTCTTCTTTCAATAGAGCAACCAGATCTTTTAGACTCTGTTTCGCTGTTGCAAGCTCTTCTGGACTCAAATCTACTTTTTTAACCAAGGCCTTGCTCTTCTCAAGAAGTGGAGCTAGGGCAGAACCTGAAGGATGGTTTGGTTTAGCAGCCAAGAGTTCTTGAGCCTCACCAGTTAAGCGATCGAGTTCTGTCTTTTCTTCCGTAAATTTCTCTTGACCATTCAAGGCTTTATGAGCTTCTGTCAATTTATTAAGTCGGTCATTAACTTGATCTTGGGTGCTAGTTTCATGGTCTTTCAACACTTGTTCAGCCGCTTCAATTGCTTTCAAGAATGCTGCTTTTACTTCTGGTGAAGCAAAGTTATAGACCACATTATTCTTAGCCGCTTCAACTTCTGCTAATTTTTGTTTGAGATACTCATCGTTTAGTGCTGCTTTTGGAGATACCAAAACATCAAAGTTAACTTCATGCCCTTGGTAATGAAGTGTCAAGGTTTGACGACCAGTCTTTTGAGCATCGTAACCAGAAATTTCAACTCCCTCATCAGTAAAGGAATGTTCTTCCATAGTGTCATTGCTATAAGCCACTGCAAAGCGTCCTTCAGACAAGTCTAAGCTATCACCAACTAGGTAATCTTTTTTCGGCTCCTGACTCACTTCAATTCCCAAAATAGTTTTCGGACTTGCTTCATCTTGACTAGTGACAGTCACTGACAAATTCGCATTTACTGGTTGTCCCAAGTATTGGAGAGTAAGATTTTGTTCTCCCTTATGATGCGTATCAAAACCTGATACTGATACACCCGCGTGAGTTAGGCGAATAAGTTCGTCCTCAGCTCCACCTTCATACTGAACTCGAAGAACACCACCTCTAAGGTCTAAATCCTCCCCTTCGGCGTAGCTTGTTTTCTTAGGTCCTGTTTCTAGGCTGACTGACTTGATTCTTCTGTCATCTTTTGGAACGGAAACAGCTAGGACATTACTAATTTCCTTGCCTGGCAACTGGGTACGATAGTAAAGAAGACCAGATTGATTTGTCAAATCCAATGGTGCACTTGCTAGGTCTCCTCCAACTTCGCTCTTCAAGGTTGCAAGCGGAGTTTGAGAATTTGGATTGTCATAAACAGTGATGGTTGCTCCAGCTGGTACATCCGCAAAGCCAACTTGTACCTTGTTATTGCCTAAAGTACGAGCTGCAGCCTTGGCCATCGGAATATTGACACTTTCTGTATCAAGCTTTTCATACATTTTCCAGTTATAGATACGAATCGCCTTCCATGGAGTTCCATTGTCAGAAGTGACAACATTCAAGCGCCAATCTTGAGCTGTGATAGGTTTGTCAAGGGTAATATCTGTAACATGGGCTTTATTGCCACGGACTTCCTTAGCCAACTTCCATTGACCATCCGCATCTTTATAATAGAGGTCAAAGTCTTTGGTGTTCATCAAACCGTCGTTTACAGATTCTCCACCAGCTCCAGCATGGTCCATCACCCATCTAACAACTGTACGTGGCTGGGTCAAACGAATATCCACACTACCACTTAACTGTCCAGAAGACCACTTGTCTGAAAGACTGGTAATGGTACCATTCAACATACCTTCAATACCTTCTCCACCTTCAGTCTTAGGGAAAGTACTATCAATAACTGTTGCACCTGGAACGATATTTTCAGCTAGCGGTTTTGGTAGGCTGGTATCTTTTACAGTCATGCCCCAATCAAAGGTTGTAGTTGCAGCTTCTGAACGAACTCCATTTTTACCGACTGCTACAACCTTCAGTTCTTGAGTTGTACCTTGAGCACTTGCTGAGCGGCTAACTTTTGGTAGATAAATAGTTGTAGAAGATGAGCCAGTTAGTAATTTCCAGCTGTCTCCATCTTTTTCGTAAACTTCATAGAAATCTGCATCCTTGTTTCCTTTAAATTGCACAACTGCTTCCGCTTCTTGGGCATTTTTAAGGACTTGTTTGGCTACAGCAACTGTGGTTGGTGCCTGAGGAGCATCTTGATTATTGCTGATGGTCAATTGCCCCAGGTTAAATTGATAACCTTTTAAGTCTTTGTCATTTTCAAAATAGAGTTTAATACCGTAAATTGTTTTGCCCGCCAAGGCACTCAAATCAAAATCATCGGTAGTCCAGTTATCTGAAACTGTCAATTCTTTACGGGCAGCTTCATCACCGTAGGTATAATCTTTCTTGGTTGCAAATTCTACATAAACCTTGGTACCCTTGCCTCCTTTGTGGGCAACATGTAATTTGGTTGTATCTGTCACCTTCAAGCGAGTAGAGTACAAATTCACATCTTGCTTGGTCGCACCTGAAAGATCCCCTGCAAATTTGAGAGAAGTTCCACCATTATAAGCATCTTCAAAATCATAGCTTGCTTTCAACTTATCACCAGTTGATTTTTGCCACCAGCGCCATGTTGGAAGAACACCTGAAACTGAACGGTAATTCCACTCAGAATCCTTAGAAACCTTACCATCTACGAACCACTTTCTACCATGACCTGTATTAAAAGAAGTAGTAAAAGTATTACCTACTGCTGGCGTACGGTCCGCAACTAGGTTAGCAATACCATACCAATCTTTGTCACCTGGTTTTTGACCAGTAGGATCCCCTTGGTAACCTGTAAAGAAGATATCTTCATTTTTATGGTAATCTTCACCCGTTTTTCCTAAACTTGTAATGGTATCTGGGGCGAACAAACCAAGAGAAAGGCGCAATTTCCCATTTTCATCTAAAATGTCATTCCATTTGACCTTGGTCTTGTAGGAACCACCCTGTTGCAATTCCAAGCCTGCAAATACGTCATAAGGATTACGACCAATCCAGTTGGCAGTTGCAATAGTGTAATCATTTTTAGCCTTATCCCAGTTAAAGTTAGCAAAGAAGTTATCTGCTGGAACCTTATCTCCTTCAGGTTGCATGAATTGGTAGTTGTATTCTCCCAAACCATCTTGGTGGTAACGTCCATAGTTATAAGTCATGGCATCGTACCAAGAATACTTGATTGGATGGTTTACCTTAGCAGCATACTCCTTAGTATAGAGCATAAACTGGCGCATCTTTTCTCCAAGAGGTTCAACCAAATCCCCAGTTGTTTCCTGGTTGATGAAATAGCCATCATAGCCATAATACTTGGCCATATCTACCAATTTACGGGCAATTGGGAAGCTACCATCTGGGTCTTGCTTCAAAGCTTCAGCAAATTTTTCTTGATCTGCAATACTATTAGACCAGTTGAAGAAGAGTGTACCATATACAGGAACCCCGTTACGGTGACCTGCATCAATAACGTCAGGAGTTGGTACGAGACCTTCCCAGAAGACCATTGAATCTAGATATTGCCAATAGTCAAAAGCATAAGCCTTGAACTCTTCTCCACCAACAGAAGCGTGGTCTTTTGCTTTAGAGTTGGTGTTTGATAGGGCTTGTACTTTTGCTTCCTTGCTAGCTTTTTCATTGACTAAATGACCTGTCCGACGTGAAGCGAGGGCGACAGACCCGCGGTTAATAGCATCATCTTCACGAGCACCTGGTTCCCATTTTAACAATTCTTCCCAAGAATTAAATTTGATTTCCTTTGGTTTTAATGTTTTTTCTGTATTTTTAGGGACATCTGGCTGGACTTCTTTTTCAGTCTTATTAGCTTCTGCTGCTGGCTTAGACTCATCTCCTTGGCTAGTTGCTTCAGGCTTTGCTTCCGTTTCCTTGTCAGACTTAGGTTTTGCTTCTGCAGATGGTGTTTCTGCAACCACCTCACTTGCTTTTTCCTCTGGTTTAGCTGCGCTAGCTGCTTCTGCAGTTTCAGTAGTTGCAGCTTCATTGCTTGCTGGCGAAGCAGTTTCAGATGCTGTCGCTACTCCTTCTGCCTTTTCTGGCTTGTTTTCTCTAGCCTGTTCTCCTTCATGCTGCTTGTCAGCTTCATTAGTTGGATACTCACTCTCTCCTGAAACAAGCTCTGTATTGGCTCCGTTATTTTCAGGAACTGCAGTTTCTTCAGCCAAGGCTGGACCAGCAAATAAAACAGCACCAATCATCAGCGAGCAGGCTCCTACTGATAACTTACGAATACTGTAACGACAACGTCTTTCAAAAAATGGATTCTTCATTTTCTCCTCCTAAAAAATTGATTTTGTTGCACAAAAGAAAGCGCTTAACTTTCTTTATAAAATTTTTATCCCAATCACAGGGACCAAGATAATTCCTCCCTCATTTTAAAATATTTCTTTTAAATGTCAATATATAAAAGGAAATACCTATATCTAGGTTAGAAATTGGTAAAATTAATATAATCAAGGCCCATTCTAACGAATTTTCTTTCTAAAATCTTAGCTTAACACTTGTTAGATTTACTTTTATCCTTTAAAATAGAATAGGAGAAATTCCGTTATTATTTTTCGGAGGAAAAAGAAATGTCCATTAATTGGCAGGAAATTTTATTTCACTTTTTAGGTGGTCTGGGACTATTCTTATATAGTATCAAGACCATGGGAGACGGTTTGCAACAAGCTGCTGGAGATCGCCTTCGTTTTTACATTGACAAGTACACTAGCAATCCGTTCTTCGGTGTGCTAGTTGGTATCGGTATGACGGCGCTAATTCAGTCAAGTTCTGGGGTCACAGTCATTACAGTGGGGCTAGTCAGCGCAGGACTTTTGACCTTGCGTCAAGCTATCGGTATTGTCATGGGTGCCAATATTGGAACTACCGTTACATCCTTTATCATCGGTTTTAAGCTAGGAGATTACGCCTTACCAATGCTTTTCATCGGAGCGATTTGTCTCTTCTTCACCAAGAATCGCTCTATCAATAACATCGGACGTATCATTTTTGGTGTAGGTGGTATCTTCTTCGCTCTCAATCTTATGAGCGGTGCAATGGAACCTCTAAAAGACCTGCAAGTCTTTAGAGACTATATGGTTGAACTAAGTAAGAGTCCTATTCTAGGTGTCTTTGTCGGAACTGGACTAACCCTACTCATTCAAGCTTCTTCCGCAACTATCGGTATCCTACAGAATCTTTACGCAAGTGGTTTGATTGATCTACAAGGTGCCCTACCAGTCTTGTTTGGTGATAATATCGGAACGACCATTACAGCTATTATTGCTTCTCTTGGAGCCAATATCGCTGCCAAACGTGTTGCTGGTGCCCATGTCGCCTTTAACGTGATTGGTACGGTTATCTGTATTGTCTTCCTTGTACCTTTCACTGGCTTGATTCAATGGTTTGAATCTACACTCAATCTGGCTCCAGAAATGACCATTGCCTTCGCCCACGGAACCTTTAATATCACAAATACTATTATCCAATTTCCATTCATCGGAGCCTTGGCCTACTTTGTAACCAAGCTCATCCCTGGTGAAGATGAAGTTGTCAAGTACGAGCCACTTTATCTTGATGAGCATTTGATTAAACAAGCTCCATCAATCGCTCTCGGAAATGCCAAAAAAGAACTCCTTCACTTGGGAAATTATGCTTCTAAAGCCTTTGACCTTTCATACAACTACATCATTAACCTCAATGAAAAGGTTGCTGAAAAAGGCCACAAGACGGAAGAAGCCATCAATACCATTGATGAAAAATTGACTCGTTACCTTATTACTCTTTCAAGTGAAGCCCTTAGCCAGAAAGAAAGTGAAGTGCTGACCAACATCCTTGATTCATCCCGTGATTTGGAACGGATTGGGGATCACGCAGAAGCTCTTCTCAATCTGACTGACTACCTTCAACGTAAAAATGTTGAGTTCTCTGAAGCTGCTTTGCAAGAACTAGCTGATATCTATCAAAAAACCACTGACTTTATCAAAGATGCCCTTGATAGTGTAGAAAACAATGATATTGAAAAAGCTCAAAGTCTGATTGAACGCCATAAAGAAATCAACAATATGGAACGTGTTCTCAGAAAGACCCACATCAAACGCCTCAACAAAGGCGAGTGTTCAACACAAGCTGGGGTCAACTTTATCGACATCATTTCCCACTATACTCGTGTATCTGACCACGCCATGAACCTTGCTGAAAAGGTTATCGCTGAACAAATCTAAGATCCAAGAAGCTATCCTAAATGGGGTGGCTTTTTTCTTTTCCTAACCAAGAATTGCTTTTCTAATATATAGAAAAATGCTTTGATTCACAATGGAATCAAAGCATTTTAAAGAGCTCCCCATACATAATCGCAGAAGCTGCGGTTCCTCTGTACTTTGCTTCTTCTCTTTTGATAAAGCGAGCCAAGTTGAGCAACTCAGGTGCTGGATGTTTGGGATTTAGGAGCAATTCACGATTGACCAGGCCTGAGAGACGAACTGCCAGCAATTGCTCATTTGTAGTAGGCAGTTTTTTAGCAGTCTCTAGGAGAGCAGCAACTAAATCTTCACTCAAATCATGTCGAGCATGATTGTAAAGATCTTTTACAAGGCTTTCTAGGTTTGGTTCTACCATCCCTACCACCTCCCTTATGGTTTAATAATTTTTAATCAAGTCAACCGTTGAACGATCCAATTTTTTCACCAAGGCTTGTAAGAAAGCTTGCGCTTCTAGGAAGTCATCCATAGCGTAAAGGGTTTGGTGAGAATGGATATAACGAGCGCAAACACCGATTGTTGTTGATGGGACACCACCATTTTTCAAATGAGCTGCGCCAGCGTCTGTTCCGCCTTTACCACAGTAGTATTGGTACTTGATTCCAGCTTCTTCAGCCGTTGTCAAAAGGAAATCCTTCATACCTGGGAGAAGCAAGTGACCTGGGTCGTAGAAACGAATCAGGGTTCCATCCCCAATCTTGCCTTGACCGCCATAAACATCACCAGCAGGTGAGCAATCAACTGCGAGGAAGACTTCTGGGTCAAACTTGGTTGTGGAAGTATGAGCACCACGCAGACCAACCTCTTCTTGGACGTTAGAACCCAGATAGAGTTCATTTCCGAGTTTTTGACCTGAAAGAGCTTCCGCCAACTCGCTTACCATAAGAACCCCGTAGCGGTTGTCCCAAGCTTTTGAGATGATATTTTTTTCATTGGCTGTCAAGATAGCAGAGCTATCAGGGACAATGGTATCACCAGGACGGATGCCAAAGCTTTCTGCCTCAGCCTTGTCCGCAAAACCACCATCAAAAACGATATCGGCAATGGCTGGCATGGTTGGTCCACCCTTTCCACGAGTCAAATGTGGAGGAACAGAACCTGAAATCACAGGGATTTCACGACCATCACGAGTCAAGAGTTTGAAACGTTGGCTGCTGACTACCATAGGATTCCAACCACCGATTTCTACGACACGGAAGGTACCGTCTGTCTTGATTTCGCTAACCATAAAACCAACTTCATCCATGTGAGAAGCAACCAAGACGCGCGGTGCATCCGCAGCTTCTGAATGCTTGATACCAAAAATACCACCCAAGCCATCTGTCACCACTTCATCCACATGCGGTGTCAACTTTTCACGAAGATAAGCACGGACAGGTGCTTCATGACCTGAGATCGCAGCAAGTTCTGTTACTTCTTTGATTTTTGAAAATAATGTTGTCATTTCAGTTCCTTCTTTCTTTCATCCATTTTACCACTTTTTATAGGAGAAGGATAGCGGGAAGGTGGATTTCTAAATTAGTATCTTAGTCTTACTGTATCTTAGAAAAAGCTTGTATTTTCTTGCATTTGAAGTAAAATCTAAAAAAATTCCAAGATTCACTCGAAATTTTATTCCCAAACAAAAAAAACAATCCGATGCCAAAATCGTTCAGATTTTTCATAAAATTTGCAGAAAATAGTTGACTTTGCCTTCTTATTTCTTTAAAATAGTACAAAACTAGGAAAAGGAAAAAATCATGACCAAAACAATTCTTGTTACAGGTGGAGCTGGCTACATTGGCTCCCATACCGTTAAAGCTCTTTTAAATGCTGGCTATCAGGTACATGTTCTAGATAATCTCTCTACAGGAAATCGTTCGGCTGTAGATAGTCGTGTTAGCTTTAAACAACTGGATGTTTATGATGCTAGTGCCCTAAAAGCTTACTTGGAAGAAAACAAGATTGACGCTGTTCTGCATTGTGCGGGTGAGATTGTTGTGAGCGAAAGTATTGAAAATCCAAGTAAATACTTCACTGCCAATGTTGCTGGTATGAACCAAGTTCTCAAAGTCTTATCTGAAGTTGGCATTCAAAAAATCATGTTCTCTTCGACTGCTTCCCTCTATGGTAATAACTGTATTGACAAGCCAGCAACTGAAGATACCCTGCTCGATCCTGTCAATCCTTATGCAGAGACAAAACTGATGGGCGAACGAATGATTTACTGGATGGCTAATCGCTACGACTGGAAATATGTCATTTTCCGTTACTTTAATGTTGCTGGGGCTGAAATGGATGCTTCAAACGGCCTGCGTGTGAAAAATCCAACTCACATCATTCCCAATATCAACAAAACCGCATTGGGACAAAATGATAGCCTGAAAATATTTGGAGATGACTACGATACACGTGATGGTTCATGTATTCGAGATTACATTCATGTCTTGGACCTTGCACAGGCTCATGTTAAAGGAATGAACTACCTATTTCAAGAAAACAGTTCTTCTCAAATCTTTAACTTAGGAACTGAAAAAGGCTATACCGTCAAAGAAATCTTTAAAACTGCTGAAGAACTACTGAATCAAAAAATACCACACGAAATTGTTGCTCGCCGTGCTGGGGACCCAGCCAGCGTCCTAGCAGACGCATCAAAAGCTAAAAAATATCTTGATTGGAAGGCTAGCTACTCCCTCGAAGATATTATTTTATCAGATTATCGTTGGCGTGTTAAAGAAGGCAAAAACATTTTGGAATAGGATAACAAAGGAGAAAGCCTTGGCGCTCTCTCCTTGTTTTATTCATTAAATTGTCAGAAAATTTATTGACAGATTAAATAAATCATGTTACAGTAATATCCGCAGGTATCTTTCAGTACCAAATCTACATGAAAGGATGGGGTATGAAACTTTCTCATTATTTAATTGGCTTACTTCTACTCCTAGTCTTTCTCTCTATTAGCATTGGGACCAGTGATTTTTCATGGGGAAAACTCTTTGCTCTGGATCATGAAACTTGGCTTCTCTTTCAAGAGTCCCGTCTTCCAAGAACCATCAGTATTCTCCTGACGGCCTCTAGTATGAGTATGGCAGGACTTCTCATGCAGACTATCACTCAAAATCAGTTTGCTGCTCCAAGCACAGTTGGAACGACTGAAGCTGCCAAACTGGGAATGGTGCTGAGCCTCTTTGTCTTTCCGTCGGCTAGTCTGACCCAAAAGATGCTCTTCGCTTTTGTTTCATCCATCACATTCACCCTCTTCTTCCTAGCCTTCATGACTATTTTTTCTATAAAGGAAAGGTGGATGTTGCCTCTGATTGGGATCATCTATAGCGGGATTATCGGTTCTGTGACAGAAGTTATCGCCTACCGTTTCAATCTGGTTCAGAGTATGACAGCTTGGACCCAGGGCTCCTTCTCCATGATTCAGAATCATCAGTATGAATGGCTCTTTTTAGGCCTCATCATCCTGATAGCCGTTTGGAAATTATCCCAAACTTTTACCATCATGAATCTGGGCAAGGAAGCAAGTGAGAGTTTGGGGATTTCTTACTCCCTACTTGAAAAACTGGCTCTCTTTCTGGTTGCTCTAACGACTAGTGTCACCATGATTACCGTGGGTGGCTTACCTTTTCTCGGAGTTATTGTTCCCAATCTTGTTCGCAAGCGTTATGGAGATAATCTAAGTCAGACCAAACTTATCGTCGCACTGGTTGGAGCCAATCTAGTTCTGGCTTGCGATATCCTATCCCGAGTTCTGATTCGACCCTATGAGTTGTCTGTCAGTCTTCTACTAGGAATCATTGGTAGCCTCGTCTTTATCCTACTTCTATGGAGAGGGGGACGAAAAGATGCAGTTTAAAAGCAAACATACCAAACTCTTCTGCCTTCTCATTATTCTCGCCATCGGAGCTTGTCTTCTCTACTTTTGGCCCATCACTCACTTGTCAGCCTTTGCTTGGAAATTGCGTTCCCAAAAAATTGTCGTTTATCTCTTGGTAGCTATCGCGACTGGGATTTCGACCATTAGTTTTCAAACCCTGACGGAAAATCGTTTCCTGACTCCTAGTATTTTGGGAATCGAATCCTTCTACGTCCTACTACAAACTCTGCTACTGGTTTTTGAAAGCAAGTTTCTTCAACTCGGGAAGTCTCCCATCTTAGAATTCCTAATCTTACTTCTTGTCCAATCCCTCTTCTTTCTCGCCTTAGAAGGCTACCTGAAGACGCTGATGAAACAAGATCTGGTCTTTATCCTGCTGATTTGTCTTGCCCTCGGAAGTCTCTTTCGAAATATCAGTACCTTCCTTCAGGTCCTGATGGATCCAAACGAATACGATAAACTGCAAAACGGTCTCTTTGCCTCCTTTCAACATCTCAACACTTCCATCCTAGCCATCGGTTCTCTGATTATCCTTGCTTTGACCATCTTTTTCTTTCGGAAAGCAGTCATTCTGGATGTCTTGCACCTGCAAAGAGAAACGGCTCAAATATTGGGGCTCAATGTGGAAAAAGAACAGAGAGAACTCCTCTGGGGCATCGTGCTTTTGACTTCAACAGCCACCGCCTTGGTAGGTCCTATGGCTTTCTTCGGCTTTATGCTGTCCAACCTCACCTACCTGATTGTCAAAGACTATCGGCACAAGTTACTCTTTATCGTAGCCATTCTGGTTGGATTTATTAGCTTGACCTTGGGGCAAGCCTTGATTGAACGAGTCTTTGCGCTGGAAATTCGCATCAGCATGATCATCGAAAGTGTAGGAGGTCTCCTATTCTTTATCTTACTATACAGGAGGGCGCGTCAGTGAAACTGGAAAACATTGACAAATCCATTCAAAAACAGGATATTTTGCAAGACATTTCACTTGAAATCAGTCCTCAGAAACTGACAGCCTTCATTGGTCCAAATGGTGCTGGAAAATCGACTCTCCTCTCCATCATGAGCAGACTGACCAAGAAAGATCAGGGAATTCTCAGTATCAAAGGCCGTGAAATCGAGAGCTGGAATTCGCAAGAACTGGCTCAAGAACTGACTATCCTAAAACAGAAAATCAATTACCAAGCCAAATTGACTGTTGAAGAACTGGTCAGCTTTGGACGTTTTCCCTACAGCCGAGGTCGACTGAGACCAGAAGATTGGGAAAAAATCCGAGAAACTCTGGACTATCTGGAACTGACCAACTTAAAAGACCGCTACATCGATAGCCTGTCTGGAGGACAGCTCCAGCGAGTCTTTATCGCTATGGTACTGGCCCAGGATACGGACTTTATCTTGCTGGACGAACCGCTCAACAATCTCGACATCAAACAAAGTGTCAGTATGATGCAGATTCTTCGACGACTGGTGGAGGAACTCGGCAAGACCATTATCATCGTCCTCCACGATATCAACATGGCCAGTCAGTATGCAGATGAAATTGTCGCCTTCAAGGACGGTCAAGTCTTTTGCAAAGGAACGACAAATCAAATCATGCAGTCTGATCTGCTCAGTCAACTCTATGAGATTCCCATCACGCTAGCTGATATCAATGGCAAAAAGATCTGTATCTATAGCTAATAACATATAAGTTCAAGTTAGAGAACCTTCAGTCTCTTAGTCAATAAGACCAAGAGACTCCTTAAATCGTTATCACATTTTAAAAAGGAGAAATTATGAAAACATCCCTTAAATTTTATCTCACTGCCCTAGCGGCCAGCTTCTTGCTCCTACTTGGTGCATGTAGTACAAACTCAAGCACTAGTAAGACGGAGTCAAGTAGCTCTGCTCCAACAGAGGTAACCATTAAAAGTTCACTAGGTGTAGTCACACTTTCAAAAGTCCCTGAAAAGATTGTGACCTTTGACCTCGGTGCTGCGGATACTATTCGCGCTTTAGGTTTTGAAAAGAATATCGTCGGAATGCCTACAAAAACTGTTCCGACTTATCTAAAAGACCTAGCTGGAAAAGTTAAAAATGTTGGTTCTATGGTTGAGCCAGACCTAGAAGCCCTTGCTGCTCTTGAACCAGACCTAATTATCGCTTCACCACGTACCCAAAAATTCGTAGATAAGTTCAACGAAATCGCTCCGACTGTTCTCTTCCAAGCAGGCAAAGATGACTACTGGACTTCTACCAAGACTAATATCGAATCCCTAGCAAGCGCCTTTGGTGAAACTGGTACACAGAAAGCCAAGGAAGAATTGGCCAAGCTAGACAAGAGCATACAAGAAGTCGCTACTAAAAATGAAAGTTCTGACAAAAAAGCCCTTGCCATCCTCCTCAACGAAGGGAAAATGGCTGCCTTTGGTGCCCAATCTCGTTTCTCTTTCTTGTACCAAACCTTGAAATTCAAGCCAACAGATACTCAATTTGAAGACTCTCGCCACGGACAAGAAGTCAGCTTTGAAAGTGTCAAAGAAATCAATCCTGACATCCTCTTTGTCATCAACCGTACCCTTGCCATCGGTGGGGACAACTCAAGCAACGACGGCGTCCTAGAAAATGCCCTTATCGCTGAAACTCCTGCTGCTAAAAATGGCAAGATTATCCAACTAACACCAGACCTCTGGTATCTAAGCGGAGGCGGACTTGAATCAACCAAACTTATGATTGAAGACGCACAAAAAACCTTGAAATAAGCTACTTTAAACTCAATCACATCTTTACATGATAAAACGCATCCTATCAGACTCACTCAAACCTGATAGGATGCGTTTTTATCATTTCACTAAAATACTTTTACCCAGCCTCATTTTTCTTCTTGATTCCGTTTGAGTGAAAAATGGTCTGGGACGGGGTCCTTACCTGTTTTCGACCAGGGATGGCAACGTAAAATCCGAGCTAAGCCCATCAAAACACCCTTGAAGCCATGTTTTTCAATAGCCTCAATCATATAGTTTGAGCAAGTAGGCTCAAAACGACAAGAAGGTGGAAAGGCTGGCGAGATAAAACGTTGGTAAAAGCGCACAGGCGCTATTAAAATTCGTTTCATTATTTCTTGGTTACAGCCATGGTATGTAGTTGGCTGATTTCTTTTTTGTTAAGACGACGGGATTCTCCTGGACGGAGTCCTGTCAAGTCTAGATGTCCAAAACGGGTCCGTGACAACTTGTCCACTTGAAGACCGACAGCTTCAAACATCTTTTTAACCTGGTGGTTACGCCCTTCATGGATAGTCAACTGTACCACAGAGCGGTTTTTAACTGGGTCCACTTTGAGAATCTCATAGACAGCCGGCTTGGTTTTCTTGCCATCAATCTCAAGTCCACGGGTCAAGGGACGAAGATTGTCCTTATTGGCCACACCTTTAACACGCGCAACATAAACCTTATCAATCTCATTACGAGGGTGAATCATTTCATCCGTAAAATCCCCATCATTGGTCAAAATCAAGACTCCTGATGTATCCCAGTCCAAACGACCTACAGGGTAGATGCGCTCTTTCACGTTGGGCAAGAGGTCCACAACTGTCTTACGGCCCTTGTCATCTGTCACACTGGAAATAACACCTCGTGGTTTGTTAAGCAGATAATAAACCTTTTCTTCGTTGTAGATTGGTTGACCTTCTACTTCGACCTTGTCTCCTGACTTGATGGTCGTTGCGAGTTCACGTACCACCTGGCCGTTGACCGTCACCAAGCCTTGCTTGATTAACTCTTCTGCTTTTCTCCTACTGGCCACACCTGCGTGGGCAATATACTTATTGATTCTCATCTTCTTCTATCCTTTCACCAAATAATTGGCTTTCTCGGGCTTGAATCTCAAGCTCATCAATCACTGGTAATTCTTCTAAATGGTTTATCCCCATGTAATCTAGGAAATAATCTGTAGTCACATAGAGGTTGGGGCGACCCAACACTTCTTTTTTCCCGTCTTCTCGTATCAAGTCAAAGGCCTGCAACTTTGCCAAGGCCCCACTCGAGTTGACACCACGGATGGCATCAATCTCTATCCGTGTGATGGGCTGTTTGTAGGCAATGATGGACAAGGTCTCAAGGGCAGCCCGAGATAAACTCTGGTTGATAGGTGCCTTAGAGTATTCCTTCAAAATCTCTGAAAACTGAGGCTTGGTCACCAATCTATAAGCGCCCCCTGTCTCAATCAGGGCCAAACTGGAATCTGGGTCCCTTTCATACTTCTGGACTAATTTTTCTAAACTCTGTTGGATGCCTGTCGGTGGCAGAGAGAGGAGTTCAGCTAACTGGCGGACTCTAATCCCATCTTCACCCGCTACAAACAAGAGCGCTTCTATTTTTGCTAAAGTACTCATCTTTCCTCTCTATCAAGTCTAGCTTTGGGCCACTTGACTTTCTTCCTTCTTTTCCATGAGATAAATATCTCCGAAACTTTCCTCTTGCACGAGGATCAGCTCCTGGGTTTTGATTAACTCTAGGGTTGCCAAAAAGAGGGTAATGACCTCTTGGAGATTCTGGGCTTCCTTGAACAAATCCTGCAAGCGCAATTGTTCCCGTCCAGCCAAGGACTCTTTCACGATAACCATCATGTCCTCAATCTTATACTCATCCCGCAAGATAGTCGTGTGATTCTGTGCAAACTCCTCTTTTTTCTTGGCTAGGATATTTGAAAAAGCCAAAAAGAGGTCAATGGTCGTCTTGTCATGCACAAGCTCCGCATCTTCGTAAATCAACTCTGTCGGCGCTTTGGAATAGTACTGAGCCCGCTCTTTGTGCTTAGCCTCCAAGTGTTCACCCAAGAGCTTGAATTTGCGGTATTCTTCGATTTGAGAGAGAAGGTCCTGCTCTAGATCGTCCTCCAAGTCGGTCACTTCTGCTACCTTTGGAAGAAGCTTGCGGCTCTTGATTAGCATGAGCTGACTGGCCATGACCATGTACTCGCCCGTCACTTCTAGACGCATGGCCTGCAGGGTTGAGACATAGGCTAGATACTGCTCGATGACTTCCGTAATAGGCACATCGTAGATATCCATCTGATACTTGGAAACCAGGTGCAAGAGCAAGTCCAGAGGCCCTTCAAAATCTTTTAATTTAATATCCATTATCTATATTTTTCTAAGGTCAGGACTGTTTTTAATCCTAATTTTTTTGCAATTTCGTACAAATCGACCTTGTTTTCAATTTGTCGTAGAATGAACTGTTCCCGCAAGGCTTGAGCTGATAAGGCTGGAAAACCTTTCTCCTTGACAAAAGCTTCTAACTGACGAAAGGCCCACTGACGAGAATAGGCTTTCCCTCCCCTTTCAAAGAGATATATCTGACCCATCAAGGGTTCCAATTCTGAAAGCAAGGTTGTAGGAATGGTGACAATCCTCTGTTGGGAAGCCTTCTTGATTCGCAACACTTGAAAGTCCAGATTGATATCCGCAACCTTGAGAGCTAAAATCTCACTCGGCAAGAGCCCCATTTCTAGGATTAAGAGCGCTAGCAAGCGACCCTCTGAATAGTCACTTTCTTGCCAAAAAGAGTCTAGGTCTAACAGTTCTGGCTTTGCCGTCTTCTTTTCAGCTTGTTTAGCTAATTCTAAGCGGTAAAAGCTATCCACTTCTCCTTTTTGATAGAGGAAGTAGAGAAATTGGTTACAGGCCGAAATCTTTCGCTTCTGGGCGCTGATTTTTAGATTGGCTAGCTGGGCTTGGTAAATCTTGAGACTAGTCTCCGAAATCCGCTCGCCCACAATGTCTAAAAAGTGCTCCAAATCATACTTATAGGACTGCTTGGAATTGGCAGACAGACCCTGCTTTTCCTCTAAAAAGGCTGAAATCCTGTCTCTCATTTGCATCGAATCTCAAATTCCTTACTAAAGTCATGCAAGAGGGCATTGACTGCCTTGAGGATAGACTTGCGCGTGATAATTCCTTGGAAAATACCAGACGCATCCACAACCGGCAAGAAGGACTCATCTACCAGCTTGTGCAAGACCTCCGTAATGGTAAAATCAGGCGAAACAACCGCTACATCCGTTTTGGTCATATGAACGATATCCGTATCTGCCATGATTTCTTGACTCAAGTCATGTTCCATCTGATAAGCCATAATATCTCTGAGCCCAATCGTCCCAACAAACTGTTTTTCATCTGTCACAACAGGAACACGGGTATAGGTCATCTGACTAAGCAAGAGTGTCGCATGATCCGCATTGTGAGTATCAATCAACACAGCTAGATTTTTAGCAGGAGTCAAAAAAGTTTCTTCTTGCCCCAACAAGAAAGTCTCAAACTCCTTGGCAATCATCGGCTAAACTCCTTGGACAAGCCCGGATACACCTCATGGTCTCGTGTCAAAAAGTCCACTTTGAAATAACTGTCATCAATCTCCACACGAGCATAGAGACATTCTCTGATGGTCCCACGTGGTTGACTGATGGAACCTGGATTTAGAAAAAGAGTCTTGCCTTCCATCCAAGCACTTGGCACATGCAAGTGACCATAGAGGCAGATATCGGCCTCTTCCTCCTGAGCCCAGTAGTCCAACTTTTGAAAATTGAAATTAATGTCAAACAAGTGACCATGTGTTTGGATAATCTTGGTCGAACCAAGCTCAGTCACCAAACGTTCTGGGTAACCTGCATAGAAGTCCATATTCCCTTTAACAACACGGATGCCTTCCCAAAGGGGAGAATCAGGACGCAGTTCAGAATCGCCGTTATGAAAAACGGCATCAACTTTGCCTACATAGCGATCACGGATTTCTTCCACAATCAAGCTATCGCCATGAGAATCGCTCATTACAATGATGGTTTGCTTTGCCATGATGGAAATACCTCCAAAAGTTTCTTAACGGCTAAGGCACGGTGAGATTGACTATTTTTTTCTTCAAGGGTTAATTCAGCTGAGGACTTGCCTGTCTCTCCTACCAGGAAGAGAGGATCGTAACCAAATCCATTTTCACCCTTAGGTTCAAAGTTAATGTAGCCTGGCCAGTCTGCTTCAACAACCAAGCTTTCCTTGTTTGGACTGGCCACGACTAGGGTTGTATGGAATTGAGCCGAGCGGTCCTTGAGTTCAAAGACCATGGCCAATTCGTGCAAGAGTTTGGCATTGTTTTCACGGTCAGTAGCTCCCACACCTGCGAAACGAGCTGACCAGACACCTGGCAAGCCACCAAGGACATCGACTTTGAGACCTGAGTCATCTGCCAAAACCATCTTGCCCGTTAATTGAGAAATAGTTTCTGCCTTGAGGCGGGCGTTTTCTTCGAAGGTCATGCCTGTTTCTGCTACTTCAGGTAAGTCAGGATAGTCATTAAGATTTTCCACATCGTATCCTAACTTGTCAAAGATAGCTCGAAATTCCTTGGTCTTGCCCTCGTTACGAGTCGCAATCAACAAGGTTTCTCTAACCTTGTTTGTCTCAAAGAAGTCGTGAACATTGACCCCTTCTTTAGGCAATTCCACATACAAGAGTTGCCCATTTTCAACCAAGAGCAGGGCCCCTTGACGTTGAATGACTTCCAAGTTACGTCCCATTTCTTGGTTGAGGATATCTACCACAAAAGACAATAAACGGTAGCGAGAACCATAGCGTAAAACAGCAACTGAAATCGGGAAACCTCGTTCCTCGTCTCGAAAGATTTTGGCCAATCCAACCAGAGGGAAATCCAAGTCTTCATCAGTCAACGTCCGGACGCCACCAAAAATAGCATAGGACCCGACATACCAGTCCTGGTCATCCTTGTATTCATAAATTTTATTTGTCATAATTCTACATGCTCCACATGAATCTCTTTTTCAAGCCATTCTTCACCAATTTGTGCAAAACTTTGGCTGCTGGCTGTTGTGTAAAAACGGTGATGGAGTGGTCCGGCATCGCGACCACGATTGATTTCAAAATAATTAAGTAAGACTGAGATATCCCGTACGCACTCTGCCCCACTATCGATGAGCTGAACCTTGGGTCCCATGACATTTTGAATAATGGGTCTGAGGAGTGGATAATGGGTACAACCCAAAATCAGGCTATCCACCTTTCCAACCAAGGGACGTAGGGTTTCATAAACTACTTTCTTAGTGACACTGGTTGACAGAGCCCCAGACTCCACCAAGGGAGCAAACTTGGGACAGGCCAAACTCTCCACCTGTAAGTCCGGATCCAGATCATTGATTTTCTGTCGGTAGATGTCAGATTGTACCGTCATAGGCGTTCCAATGACTCCGATTTTCCCACCTTGGCTGGACTTGATGGCTGCCGAAGCTCCTGGCAAAATTACACCTAGGACAGGAATATCTAGTTGAGCCTTGATTTCTTCCCAGACGACCGCAGTCGCTGTATTACAAGCAATGACAATCATTTTGACATCCTTGGTCAAAAGAAAGTTGACCAACTGCCAAGTATATTCACGAATTTGCTCAGCAGGACGGGGCCCGTAAGGCGCGCGTGCCGAATCTCCAATATAGACGATTTCTTCATGGGGAAGTTGGCGCATGAGCTCGCGCACAACGGTCAAGCCCCCGACACCCGAATCCAAAAAACCAATTGGTCGATTATCCATACAGTCTTCTTTCTAGTCTTTTTTCTGATTGATAGTTCATTATGATTATTGATCCTTATGAACTGAATGACATCCTAATCAACAACTATCTCTCTTAATCATAATCAAATATCAATAGAATGCAAGGAAAAAGTCTCATCCCTAAAACCATAGCCAACATAGTGAGAAGTCTGGAACTTTCATCCCAGACTTTTCCTTATTTATTTTTTCTTTTTATTGTTAGCAAGGGCTGCCTTTTGTTGGCGGATGATTTGGTGGTAAACTTGTTGTACCTTAGCTTCGCTTGGTTTTTGACCATTTGCACTCAAAAGAGTACGAACTGCTTCAGCATTCAAACGTGGGTTGTCAGCGAATTCTTTTTCAATTTGCTTACGAACCAAGTACATTCCTCCAAGAGCTCCTCCTAGAAAAGCTAGCACAATCAATACAATTGCTAAAAGTAAATCCATCATTTTTCTCCTGTTTCTTTTTGAGTCTCTTTCATTATACCACAAACTAGCCACCCTGACTAGTTTGTTTTACGCTTTCAGGGATGGAATAAATAGCAAAAAGAACCCTGCTTTTCTGCAAAAGAGGGCTCCTTACTGAGTTTATACTCAATGAAAATCAAAGAGTAAACTAGGACGCTAGCCGCAGGTTGCTCAAAACACTGTTTTGAGGTTGCAGATAGAGCTGACACGGTTTGAAGAGATTTTCGAAGAGTATTAATTTCATATTTCTGCCTATCCATTTATACTAATAAAAGACTGAGACACCAGATCTCAGCCTTTTTCTTTATCCCAAAACCAATTCATCACTGACCAGACTTTGACCACTATTTTTCTGGAAGAGATGCATGAGATTTTCAACCGTCAGATGCTTTTTCTCCTCTCCCTTGACATCCACCACTATCTTACCCTGATAGAGCATAATGATACGATTGCCGTACTCAATCGCATGGTTCATATCGTGGGTAATCATCAAAGTCGTCAACTGATGGTGTTCCACAATCTTTTGCGTCAAGTCCATCACCATTTGACTCGTTTTCGGATCAAGCGCCGCAGTGTGTTCATCCAAAAGCAAAAGTTTAGGTTTCACCAGAGCTGCCATGACTAGGGTCAAGGCCTGTCTTTGTCCTCCTGAAAGGTATTGGGTATCCACTTTCAAGCGATTTTCAAGGCCAATATTCAACTCTTTCAAGGCCTCTTGGAACTGGATTCTCTCCTTCTCCTTCACGCCCCAACCAAGCCCTCTCTTCTGCCCACGTCTCAAGGCAATAGCCATATTCTCCTCAATCGTCAAACGAGAAGCTGTTCCCATCTTAGGATCTTGAAAAACACGGGCAATATCCTTGGCTCTCTTTCTTACACTAAGATTTTTAATGGATTTGCCTGCCAATAAAAGGTCCCCTTCATCCACCGATAGATTGCCAGCCAAGATATTCATCAAAGTGGATTTCCCTGCTCCATTTCCACCAATCACAGAGATAAAATCTCCCTCTTCAACCTCTAAGTCTAATCCTTTGAGGACATGGTTCTCATTGACCGTCCCTGCTTCAAAGGTTTTGTGAATATTTTCAAGTGTTAACAAACTTGCCATAACTTTCTCCTCCTATTCATTTCTCAGTTTCAAACCACGAATCTTTAATCTCTTTTGCAGTTCTGGTGCAAATAACACTAAGGCTAGCAAGATTGCATTAAAGAGACGTACCAGGTTTTGATCTAGATTTGGAATTTCATAGATATTTAAAATAATCAAACGGTAAACAATGGCACCGATTCCGATAGATAACAAGCGACCTCCAATGGTCAAGTCGTGTATCAAAACTTCTGCAATAATAACTGCACTCAAACCAACAACGATGGTTCCTGTCCCAGAGGTTACGTCTGAAAATCCATCATTTTGAGCGAACAAGGAACCACACAGGGCAATCAAACCATTTGAAATCATGTAACCAACAATCTTCATGGTGTCTACATTGACCCCATTAGCCTCACTCATCGGAATATTGTCCCCAGTCGAACGCAAGACCAATCCAATCTCCGTTTTCATCAAAAGAGTCAAGACCAAACAAACAAGTAGGAGACAGGCCAAACTGAATGAGAAAACAGCTTCTTCATTTGTCAGCCCCAAGCTCGCCAATTGTTTAAAGACAGTTGAAGAATCTCCCAAGGAAAGGTTGGGCACACTGCCCATGATTTTAATATTGATTGAATAAAGCCCTGTCAAGGTCACAATCCCTGTCAAGAGAGCTGGGATTTTCATCTTGGTGTGGAGCATTCCTGATACAAGACCAGCTACCATACCTGCCAGCAAAGCAAGTAAGGTCGCAATCCAAGGATTTGTCCCTGCCTGTATCTGCGATACAACGACAGCTGCCCCCAAAGGAAAGGCTCCTTCAGCAGTCATATCCGCAATATCCAAAATACGGAAAGTCAAGTAAACTCCAATGGCCATAATCGACCACAACAAACCTTCTGATAAACTAGATAATACAAAACTCATCTTAAACCTCCCTATTCCTTGCTTTCCAACTTACTAATATCAATTCCTAGTGCATCTGCCATTTCTTGATTGGTATGCAATTCCAGTTTTTCAGGCAACTCAACTGCTATATTTTCTGGTTTCTCACCTTTTAAGACACGAATCAACATGCGGGCTGTCTGCCGTCCCAATTCTTCATAATTGGTACCGTAGTTATACAAACCACCAACCGCAATCATTTCCGTTGAGCCACCGAATACTGGAACCTTGTGTTTAATAGAAACCTGCTTAACTGTTTCCATGGTTGACGAAATGATATTGTCCGTTGGTACAAAAACCATATCCACTTCTGCCATCAAACTCTCTGCTGCCGCTTTGACATTGTTACTGTCCAAGATTGTTTTTTCAACAACGGTAAAGCCTTTTTCTTCCAGAAGTCGCTTAGCTTCATCCTTTTGGACAACTGAGTTTGGCTCGCTCTGAGTATAGAGGATTCCAATTGTTTTAGCTTTTGGCAACACTTTCTTTATCAAATTGATTTGGGTTGAGATAGCATCTGATGACTGATCACTTGTTCCAGTTACATTGCCCCCAGGATGCTCTCTTGACTCTACCAACTTGGCACTGACAGGGTCTGTTACAGCTGAAAAGATAACCGGTGTCGTTTGTGTTGTATTAGCCAAGCTCTGAGCAGAAGGCGTTGCGATAGCTAGAACGACATCACTAGATTCTGCTAGTTGCTGGGAAATCGTTTTTAGATTTCTTTGTTCTCCCTGTGCATTTTGCAAATCAATCTCGATATTTTTCCCCTCAATATAGCCTTGCTTGGCCAGCTCATCCACAAAACCTTCTCTAGTAGCGTCTAGGGACTGGTGGGTAATAAACTGCGAAATACCGATACGAAACACATCTTTTTTCTTATCTGCCTTCAACTGATGCAAACTAATCAGAGAGGTCAAGAGGATCCCCACTACCAAGAGGGGTGCTAGTAATTTTCGAACAACTTTCATAATGAAACTCCTTCTCAGAAAAGATAAAACAAAAAACCGCCTAGATACTATCTAAACGGATGCTTGAAATAATCTAACAAGTTACAACTTAGCTAGTCCATTTAGATATTCATCTATATGGACCACAATTAAAAATCTTAGCCACATAGATACAAACAAATTGCTTGAACTGTTTGCATCCATGGTGACATGTCTACAAACACTATCTAAAGTAGCTAAAGTAAAAGTTTTGATTCATCGTTACAGCTTGTTTCTTATTCATTTCTTTTTCTGCTTTCTTTTTTGATGTTTCTTATCTTACCACCTTTTTCATCACCTGTCAAGAATATTTCAGAATTTTTTAAAATTTTTCGAAAATTCTTTCAGAATGCTTTCAAAGACTTTCAAATCAGTCCAACAAAAAAAGGTTTATAATTTCCATAAAAGTTGACATGGAAATTATAAAACCATTATTAGTTTAACCCTTGTTGGTAACGCGCTAATTCGGCTTGGTTAGCCCAAACATAGTGACCTGGACGGATTTCTACCATAGATGGCTTATCAGTCTCATAGTCGTGTTGACTTGGGTCGTAAACCTTCAAGACCTTCTTACGTTCCAAGATTGGATCTGGGATTGGTACCGCTGAAAGCAAGGCTTGAGTATATGGATGAATTGGATTGTTAAACAATTCTTCTGTTTCTGCAACCTCTACAATAACACCCTTGTAAATAACTGCGATACGATCTGAAATAAAGCGAACGACAGACAAGTCATGGGCGATGAAGAGATAGGTCAAACCAAGTTCTTTTTGGAATTTTTTGAGCAAGTTCAAGACTTGAGCACGCACAGAAACGTCCAAGGCTGAAATGGGCTCATCCGCAATAACAAAGTCTGGTTGCATGACCAAGGCACGGGCAATACCGATACGTTGACGTTGACCACCTGAGAATTCATGAGGGTAACGAGTCAAGTGCTCAGCAAGAAGCCCCACTTCACGGATAATATTTTTAACTTTCTCTTTACGTTCTTCTTCATCCTTGAACAGATGATGATTGTAAAGACCTTCAGAAATAATATAATCAACAGTCGCACGTTCATTCAAACTTGCGGCAGGATCTTGAAAAATCATCTGGATACGACGAATCAATTCTGCAGCTTGTTCACGCGATTTCTTACCATTAATCTTTTGACCATCAAAAATGATATCCCCATTACTTGTATCATTAAGACCGATGATGGCACGACCAATAGTTGTTTTCCCACTACCTGACTCACCTACAAGCGAGAAAGTTTCTCCCTTGTTGATAAAGAAGTTAGCATTTTTAACCGCGACAAACTTCTTACTTCCTTCACCGAAGGAAATTTCTAAATCTTTGATTTCTACTAATTTTTCAGACATTTCCTTCCTCCTAGTCAGCCAGATGGGCAAATCCCATTTTATCACGGATCTTATCGTGAAGATTTGCAATCACAGCTGGTTTTTCTACTTTTGGAGCATCCTCATGAAGTAGCCAAGTTTTAGCCCAATGTGTCTCTGATACTGAGAATTGAGGAGCTTTTTGTTCAAAGTCAATCTGCATTGCATAGTCAGAACGCAAGGCAAAGGCATCCCCTTTCAGGTCAGTATAAAGTGACGGAGGTGTTCCTGGGATTGAGTAAAGTTCCCCTTTATCATCAGCAAGCTGAGGCAAGCTAGACAAGAGACTCCATGTATATGGATGGCGAGGGTCATAGAAGACTTCCTCAACAGTTCCATACTCAACGATTTCTCCCGCATACATAACTGCTACCTTATCCGCAATACTTGCTACCACACCAAGGTCATGGGTGATAAAGATTGTTGTGAAATGGTACTCGTTTTGTAAAGATTTTAGCAAATCAATAATCTGTGCTTGGATGGTTACATCCAAGGCAGTTGTTGGCTCATCACAGATCAAGACATCAGGTCGGCAGGCAAGGGCAATAGCAATAACGATACGTTGACGCATCCCTCCAGAATATTGGAATGGGTATTCATCAAAACGTCTATCTGCATCTGGAATCCCAACCTTATTCATGTAGTCAATGGCCAATTCTTTCGCTTCTTTAGCTGTTTTGCCTTGGTGTTTTACAATAACTTCTGTAATCTGACTACCAATTGTTTTAATTGGGTCCAAACTAGTCATTGGATCTTGGAAGATAGTCGCAATCTTAGCACCACGAATTTGTTCCCAATCCTTGTGAGAAGACAAGGCTGTCAAGTCCTGACCACGGTAGTCAATACTTCCTTGGGCAATGCGACCATTTTCTTCAAGCATACCTGTGAAAGTCTTTGTCAAAACAGATTTCCCTGATCCTGACTCACCTACCAAGGCTAATACTTCTCCTTCAACTAGTTCAAGGGAAACGCCGCGAATGGCTGTCAATACTTTGTCACGAACGTCAAATTCCACGACAATATCGCGAGCAGTCAAAATTACATTTTTTTCTTTTGTCATTTCTACTCCTATCTATGTGTACGTGGATCACTAGCATCCGCTAAGTTTTGACCAACTACGAAAAGGGATAAGGATACCAAGACAAGAGTTGTCAATGGAATCCAGAACAAGTAAGCATTAGTTGTTACGTTTTGTGAATAATCCGAAATCAAACGACCCAAACTTGGTACTGTAATAGGCAATCCAAGTCCAAAGAATGACAGAAAGGCTTCATAGGAGATAAATGCTGGAAGCATTTGTGATGTAGTCGTAACAATAACAGATACCAATTGTGGCATGATATTTTTAATGACAATTTTGTATGTTGGAGTTCCGAGTGTGCGTGAAGCAAGGTTGTACTCTAAGTCACGGTAACGCATGATTTGGATACGAATTGAGTAGGCAATCCCAATCCATGTTGTTACACTCATTGCAAAAATCAGATTCCAGAATCCAGCTCCGATTGAGTAAGTCAAGACAATGACAATCAAAAGAGATGGGATGTTTGAGATGACGTTATAAACTTCCATCATCACACGGTCTACTGATTTCGAAATTCCCCAAATACCACCGACAAAGACACCGATAACCAAGTTAATCACTGTCGCAATCACAGAAATGAGGATAGAGTTACGAGCTCCGAACCAAACACCGTCAAAGAGCGATTTACCGTTACTGTCAGTACCGAACCAATGCTCAGCATTTGGCTTAATATAACGAGCACTAAAATCGTTCACTTTGCTGACATCATTGAAATCAAACTTAGAAAACATTGGGTAGATGAAACTCATCAAAATGATAGCTACCAAGATTCCCAACATGACTACAGTTGATTTCTTCTTCATAAATTGTCTAAACACTGAACCCCAGTATGAATAAGCTGGCGCATCAATGGCTTCAGAGGCAAAATCGTCACGTTTTACAAACTGAAATTTTTCTTTATCGATTGTAGACATTATTTGCCTCCTTTCTCAGTCAATTTAATACGTGGGTCAATAATAGTCATCCAAATATCTCCCAAAAGAAGTGAGAAGATAGAAATACATGTAAAGATGAAGACAAGACCTACGACCATAGAGTTATTAGATGCTTTTACAGAGTCAATCAACATTTTACCCATACCTGGGAAGGCGAAGACTGTTTCAGTAAGGGTTGCACCACCGATAACCCCGATAACAGCACCAGGAATCCCTGAAACCAGCGGAACCATGGCATTTTTAAAGATGTGTTTGTTTGAAATTTCTTTTTCAGACAAACCTTTTGCACGAGCAAAACGAACAAAATCCTGTGATTGCAAGTCAATCATGTAACGACGAATCCAAATAGCGGTACCAGGAGCACCCAATAAACCAAGGATAACTGCTGGTAAAACATACGAACGCCAATCTCCAGCACCCAAAATAGGGAATGAATCTGGAAGACCAATTGATGATCCAATCAAACGAACAATGTAAACCAAAGCAATGGTTGGAAGAGCCATCAAGAAGGTCAAAGCCCCTGTTGAGAAGCTATCAATCCAAGTGTTCTTGAAGCGAGCCATAGCTGAACCAAGTGGCACGGCAATCGCATAAGAAATCACCAAACCGATCAATCCAACGATTGCAGAGCTAGCAATCATAGAAGGATATTGGTAGTTGCTTTCAGTAGCAGTATATGGGTCATCTTTCCCATAGTTAGCTACTTCACGTGAATCAGCCTGACTAGGAGACTTGTAGGTTCTTGAGTAAATATTTACAGAAGAAGTTTTCTTACCTGTTGGGAACTGAACTTGAGATGTTTTTGTTTGCCCTTGACCCTGAGTAATAACCTGTAAAACAGGGCTATTAGCATAGGTTGGATAAGAGTCACCTAAATTAATGTTCACAAAGTTTTGATGCACAAATGGGAACTGACTGTTGAAGTACAAGAGATATTTGTGTTTAGTTCCTGAACCAACCAAGGACCATCCGATAGCTGGATCATTTTCAAAACGAAGGTAACGTTTCAAGTCTGGATTTTCAGGGTCTTGAATTTTATTAGTATGATCAATGTCAATCAAGTTAGCATAGAAGTGAAAAACACGTTCAAAAATCGGGATTTCACGAGTAGCGTAGAATTGGCCACTTTCAGTAAATTCTCCCAGGGTCCAACCATGACCGATTTGTTTGATGTATTTTTCATAGATAGCCTTGTTGGTGTCATTGGCTTCAACTGTTACAGAAGCATCCATCTGGCTAGCTTTTTCTTGCAACTCTTTGGTATCGTAGTACTCGATATAGCCCATACGCTCATAAACAGTATTCTCATAGTTATCACGTTTATCAGCAGTTGTCGCAATCTTATTATAGTTGGTATCCTGTTTGAAAATCAATTTTCGAGGAACCATTGTATAGATGATCGTGTAAGTCAAGGTTGTTACTAAGAAGATAGAAACCAATGACCGCAAAACACGCATAAAAATATATTTTTTCATATCATTTCCTTTAAAAATCCCAAAAGAACCTTCTCCTCATGGAGAGAAAGTTCTATTGAAAATTATTTACTTCACATGACTTGCCAATTCTTTTTGAGCTTTCTCGTTTGACTCAGTCTTTTCTTTCAACCATTTTTCACGAGCTTTTTCATACTCTTCTTTGGTGATTGCTTTTTCACCAACTTCAGTGTACTTCAAGTATCCTGAATTTTCACCTTTAAGGCCGGCTACTGAATATGAAGAGCTAAATGGTAGAACTTTTGAAACATATGAAACGGCTGTTTCTTTAGGAGAAGCCATTACTGGAATTGTCAAAGCATTATCAGTCAACCAAGCTTGTGCCACCGCGTATTTTTCATAACGTTTTTGAACATCTTGGTTTTCGCTGTTTGCGTCATCAAGTAATTTTCCATAGTCAGCTAAACCAAGTTTGCTTACTACTGATGCATCTGTGTTTTGGTCAATACCAAGGTAAAGACGAGTGCTTCCTCCCTTAAGGACGAATTGATCCAAGAAAGTAGAAGGATCTTGATAGTCAGGGTTCCATCCTAGCAAGGTATGGATATCCCAGTCTTGCTCTTTAGCTGTTGGAGCGCTAAATGAAATTGGTAAAGCTTCTGCTTGAGTCATTTGTTGTAAGTCTACAACAACATTATCTGAACCCAATACTTTTTCAATTGATTGTTTCAATGATTGAACACGGTTTACAACCGCTGTTGATTCTTGGATAACCAAGGCATCCAAGTGGATTGGGAATTCAACACCTTCAGCTTGTAGGCTTGATTTTGCTTTAGCAAAGATTTCTTTAGCTTTTTCTTCATTGTAAAGGCCATTTTGAGAATCTGCTAGAGACACGTTTGACCAAGTAGAAGAATTTGTCTTAGCCAAGCTATCTTGTACCAATTCACCAAATGTTTTCTTACCAACTTGAAGATTATAAGGTGCAAATGTATTACGGATGGCTACTGCAGCTCCATCAGTACCATTTGTTTGAGCTGAATAAGAATTGCGATCGACAGCAAAGTTCAAGGCTTGACGGAATTCCTTGTTTAGCAATGCTTTCTGAGTAGATGTCTTTTGGGCATCACTTGTTTTGGCAGTGTGGTTATAGGTTGTACGGCCATAGTTCAAGCTGACAGTTGCAACACCCGCTCCTGGTTCATTAAAGTAAATGTTATCTTTAAAGTCAGCTGCATATTTTTCATATGTAGAACTTGTAGGGAAGATACGAGCCTTGCTATATTGACCATCAGCAAAACCTTTGGCAATGACATCTTGGTCCTTACCATCCCAGAAAGTGAACTTAACGTTCTCAATTTTTACATTTTCTTTGTCCCAGTAAGCATCATTTTTAGCCATCTCGATAGATGATTTTGGAGTTACAGATTTTAAGACAAATGGACCGTTATAAAGAATAGAGTTAGCATCGGTTGGGGCACCAAAACCTTCCCCTTTTGAAGTTAAGAATTCTTCATTAACCGGCATCAAAACACCACTAGTGGTCTTGTCATTCCAGAAAGTTTCTGGCTGGTTCAAGGTATATTCTAGTGTTTGATCATCAAGCGCTTTTACTCCAACGGTTGAAAAATCGCTTGTTTCACCCTTGATATAGGGTTCTAATCCCTTAATAGAAGAGCTAACGATTGAAAGTCCTTTTGATTTTCCATCTACGGCATGTTTCAAACCAGTAACGAAGTCTTTAGCAGTTACAGGAGCGTATTCTTCTCCCTCTGCTGTAACCCATTTAGCATCCTTACGGATTTTATAGGTATAAGTCAAACCATCTTTTGAAACTGTCCATGATTCAGCAATAGAAGGAACCAAGTTACCATATTTATCATTAGCCAACAAACCATCTACAGCATTTGTTGTGACGAATGATGTTGAATCGATATTGCTGACGATATAATCCAAGGTTTCTGGATCTGTTTGATAAACATATTGGTAATCTTTTGCTAGTTTAGCATTATTCGAACTAGTGTTTGAACACGCAGCTAGAACTCCTGACGCTAATAAGGTAGCTCCCGCTACAGCAAGCACTTGACTTTTTTTCATTTATTTACTCCTCTTATAAATAAAGTATAGGTTATCATCAATTATATCATAGATTTCAAGAAAAGTAAACGAATTTTCAGAATATTTAGGCTTATTGACACAAAAAATCTGAAAAAGCTATTGACTGAAAATCATTTTCAAGGTATAATAATAAACGTTAAGGCGGTATAGCCAAGTGGTAAGGCACGGCTCTGCAAAAGCTTGATCGTCGGTTCAAATCCGTCTACCGCCTTCTATAACTTGATTTTTTCAGGTTTCATTTAAACAGAAAGCCCAATTTAAAGGGCTTTTTTCTTTTTTCCTCGAATAAATACGTATAACCTTAAAAAACTTTTGAGACTAGGTTGGGGCTGAGTTTTTCGAGGACACAATTCCCTCTTGAAATCAACTGAAAAAAGCTTCGTCACGCCTGGTGACAAAAGCCTCTAGTTTACTCTGTTTCTTCTTCTATTTCAACTTCGGTAATTTGGACTTTTACCTTGGTAACACGTCCATTTTTCACTTTATCATTGGTTAGGATAAGCTGTTTGTTTTGGCTGACTAATTCATAACTGAGTTTCTCAGTCGTTGGAATGGTCCCCACTCCTGTCAAATAGTAACCAGCGATGGTATCAACATCATCACTTTCCAGTTCAACATCAAAGTAGTCATTAAAATCATTGAGATTCATGGTGCCTTGAACGATATAAGTATCTTCTCCAATTTTATGAACTTCGATTTCAGCCTTATCTGTTTCGTCATCGATTTCCCCAACGATTTCCTCTAAGAGGTCTTCCAGGGTCACCAAACCAGCCATCCCACCGTATTCATCCAGCAAGATTGCCATTTGTCTTTGGGTATTGCGCAATTCTTTTAACAAGTCATCCACAAAAATAGTTTCAGGAACAAAAAGTGGATCTTGTAAGATTTTCTTCCAAACAATATTGTCAAAACCGTCCACAAAGCCTGCCTTAAGGAGACTCTTGGTATGAATGATTCCAATCACATTGTCTTTATCCCCATCATAAACTGGTATACGGGAGAAGTTTTGTTTTAAAATGCTTTGGATAATGGTTTGACTATCATCCTGAATATCGACCATGAAAGCATCTGTCCGAGGAACCATGACTTCTCTGGCCATCAATTCGTCCAGTGAAAAAATCCCCTGTAACATCTCAATTTCGTCAGCATCTAGTGTTTCTTCACTATTTGTCAGCATGTACTCAATTTCATCACGGGTCATTTTTTCGTCAGCATCATCAAAGGTCATAGGAGTCAAACGACTCAAAAGATTGGTAGACGCAGACAAGAGCCAGACAAAAGGACTAACTAGTTTCCCCAGACCAATAATAACTGGCGCTGTACGAATCGCTAAAGCGTCCTTTAGGTTAAGAGCGATTCTCTTAGGATACAATTCCCCAAAAACGATAGAAATATAAGTCAAAAATGCTAAAGATAGAAAACTTGCAATAGCATAAGCTGTTTCGCCATTTCCAAGCCAAGATGCAATTTCTCGTCCCAGAGTTTCTGCCAAACTTGCCCCTGACAAGATCGTAATCAAGGTAATTCCTACTTGAATAGTTGATAAAAAGTGGTTAGGATTTTCTAGTACCTTCAGCAGACGGATATAGCGTCTATCTCCTTCTTCTGCCTTTTGTTCAACCCGCGCACGGTTAAGTGAAACCATGGCCATTTCTGTGGCTGAGAAAAAGGCATTTAACACCGTCAAGATAAACAATAAAACAAATTGTAGCAACAAATTCTGACTACTTGGGTCTTCCATAGTTCTTCTCCTAAAATAGTATCTTATCCTTTATTATATCACAAAATATAGTCCAGTACATATTATTTTTCCCATACTCTTCGAAAATCTCTTCAAACCACGTCAGCTTTATCTGCAACCTCAAAACTGTGCTTTGAGTAACCTGCGGCTAGCTTCCTAGTTTGCACTTTGATTTTCATTGAGTATCAGTGTCTATTGTAGCCCTGCTTAAACTAGTAAGAAAGAACTCCTATATCCACAAGTGACATAGGAGTTTATTTTGTATTTTACTGAGTAACAGTCACTTCTCCAGTTCGGTAATCCAGTTGAAGCCCTTTTTGAACATTGGGAACTAGAACATTAAATTCCAATTCTCCGTCTGAAGACTTGGCTTCAATCTGTGAAGCTGAAGGAACTAAATCCTCGTTTGAAGCATAATAAAGAGTTACACGGTAACGAACACGCTTGTTTTTATCCAAGGCCTTACGTACCATGCTTTCATAGTAGTTTTGACCAGTCGAATCCTCGGCTTGAGCCTGATTTGCCCAGGCTGTTTGAACAGCAATGTTTTTAGGATTGCTTGTCGAGGCATCAAAACCATCCAAGCCACCGATTAAGGCATAGCCTAACAAGTGACCTCTATCGACCGCATGGGTATAAGTACCCTTTAGATTCTTAACCTGATGCCAGCCTGGAGGAGTCCATGAAGTCGAACCATTCCCAGTTTCTTCACGATTCTTGTACTGACGAGTAGCCTTAGACAAGAGGGCATTTGCTACGGTTGGCACTGTTTCCTTTCCCACTGTCTTTGTTTTATTATCAGCGTAGGGCTTACTTGAAACCTTGGCATCTAGATTTGTTTTATTACCATTGACGATAAAAGCACCTGAGCCATTCCACTCCAGACTCCCTTTTATTTGACTCTTGACTGCGTCTGTTAAGACACTTTCTGCCAATTCTTGACTAGGAGCTTCCGACGCTTGTTTTTTCTGACTAACCTTTGTTTTAGGACTATTAGCTGTCGACTGCATCTGCTTGATATAATAGCTTCCCGCAGATAAAAGCAATAACACTAGCAGTCCGATCAGTGTCTGTCTTGTTTTTTTATCCATTTTTCTCCTTATCTCTAGAAAAAGACTGGTTCTCCAGCCTAATTTCCTGTAAATTTATGAATCAATTCCTGCCATTTTGCTGGAGACAGGATAGCCCATGGATCTTGACCCTTGCCCAAGATTCCATAACCTACCATTAAGCCGATACCTAGGGCTAGAGCACCTAAAAACAGTACCAAAATGACTAGAAGTAAACGCTTGATTACGTAGCTTGATTTCTTATTCATCTTCATCACTTGCCTCAATCCGCTGAATCTTAGCACCTAGCTGTGCCAACTTCTCATGGAAACGGTAGTAACCTCTATCCAAGTGAACCAATTTACCAACTACAGTTTTTCCTTGTGCCACCAAACCTGTCAAAATCAAGGCAGCACTGGCACGAAGGTCAGTTGAAAGAACTTCTGCCCCCTGCAAAGGTTGACCACCAACAATACGAGCTGTATCACGGATAATCTCAGAGTGCAAGCCCATGCGACGCATTTCTTCTAGATGTTGGAAACGATTTTCGAAAACTGTCTCCACCATAGTTGATTCCCCTTTTGCAACGGTCATCAAGGCTGTAAATTGGGCCTGCATATCTGTTGGAAATCCTGGGTGGGGCAAGGTTTTCACATGAACAGCTTTTAAATTTTCTAGTTGAGAGCGAACTCGAATTCCTTCAGCCTCCTCTGTCACTTCCACTCCCATTTCAAGCAATTTGGCAATCAAGGGACGGTTATGCTCCCAGACAGCGTCTCGAATCAAGACATCACCACCAGTCATGGCAGCAGCTACCATAAAAGTTCCTGCTTCGATACGGTCTTGGACTACATTGTGAGTCGTACCATGAAGTTTCTCAACACCGGTAATGGTAATGGTCTCTGTACCAGCACCCTTAACCTTAGCTCCCATTTCATTGAGGAGAATGGCTAGGTCCACAATCTCAGGCTCACGCGCAGCATTTTCAATCACTGTGACCCCATCAGCCAGCGTCGCTGCCATCATCAAGTTCTGCGTAGCACCAACACTTGGGAAATCCATATAGATATGAGCTCCATGTAAGCGATCAGCCTTGGCTTCGATGTACCCAGCTGTCTGACTAATCTTAGCCCCCATAGCTTCTAGACCTTTCAAATGAAGATCAATAGGACGGCTACCAATCGTACAACCACCTGGCATGGATACCTTGGCATGGCCTACACGGGCAAGGATTGGCCCCAAGACAACGATAGATGCGCGCATCTTGCTGACATATTTGTAAGGAGCTTCCTCAGTGATATCGCCAGTCGCGTCCACCTCAACAAGATGATCTTCTTCATTAAAATCCACCTTGGCATTTAAACCACGAACCACCTGATTCATAGTGAAAACATCTGACAAGATAGGAACGTTCTGCAAAACAGTCTTTCCTTCACTTGCTAGAATTGTCGCTGCCAACAAGGGTAAGACTGCATTCTTTGCTCCTTCGATCGTAACACTTCCTACCAGACGATTATCGCCACCTTGAACCACAATTTTTTCCATACTTATTTCCTTTACTCTTGATTTTATAATAATCCTCTAAACGCTTCTTGCCACAACTGATATAGGCTGATAAAGAAAGAACTCATGATGTAGCCCATTACAATGCTAAAAAAGGCTACTAGTAAACGAACTTTTCCTGTATTCTCAGCTGTCACTTTTAAAACCTTTTCCCATCTAACAAGATTCTTTAAAAGGTAAAAACTCACATAAATAAAGAGCATGTGACTGCTTAGAGTGAATAATAATTGAACCATTTGACTATTATACCATCTTCTCTGTTTGTGCGCTAGTTTGGAAACTTAACTTAAAACTAGGGATTGTTTTTCAAGTAATCAATTGCATCTTGTAGGGTTTTAACTGGCACGATTTTCATATCTGTCTTGATTGTTTTAGCTGCTTCTAGGGCTGTTTGGTAGTTGTTTTTCGCATCAGGATGTGCTTTTTGTTCTTCTTCGCTAACAGGGTTATCTGGAGCAAAGAAAATAGCAGCACCTTCTCTAGCCGAAGCTACAACTTTCTTATCAATACCTCCAATGTCCCCCACATTCCCATCGCGGTCAATGGTTCCTGTACCGGCAACGATACGGCCATTTCGAAGGCCAGGGTCAGATATCTGGGTATAGATGGCCAGACTAAACATGAGACCAGCACTTGGTCCGCCGATACCGGCTGTTGAAAAGCGAATTGGGACATCACTGGTCACTTCTGTACGGTCAATCAAGCCAATTCCAATTCCATTTTTGCCATTTTCCAAGGTAATAATCTTACCTTCTGCAGACTTGGTTTGCCCATCCTCTTCATAGGTCACCTTGACGGAGTCCCCTAGTTTTTGAGAATTGACGTAATCAATCAAGTCTTTGGAACTGTCGAATGTCTGATCATTGACTGCTGTGACCGTATCAGAGATGTTGAGAATCCCTTTAAAGGTCGAATTATCCGTCACAGTCAAAACATAAACCCCAAGATATTTTAGTTCAATATCCTTACCAGCTGTTTTTAGCCCTTGATACTTAGCCATATTCTGCGATGTCTGCATGTAGAATTGATTGATCCGCATAAATTCAACATCGGAAGAACCACCTGTAGTCTCCTGGGCACTACGAATATCTGTAAAAGGCGTCAACCAAGCATAAATCATATGGGCTAAAGTAGCGTGCTGGACACCAACCGTAACGAATTGATAGGCACCAGCTTCCTTATCTTCTGTGTCATTGACTTTAAGGACTTGGCGAATATCTTCCGAACCACCTGGAACCTCTATATAATAGGGCAAGGGCACTACAAATGCCAAGAAAGTCACAATCAAGGCCGCAATGACATATAAGGGCCATCTAATCTTTTTTTTCATTTCTTATTTCCTCCAAAATACTCTCAGGAACATAGCAGGCAACATCCTGACCAAACTTCAATAGCTCTCTAATACCGGATGAACTGAGATAGAGATGTTCAGGTCGGCTATGTAAATAAATTGTCTCTATATCAGGAGACAGCTGATGGTTGTAGTAATCAAAACTGGCTTCATATTGCAAATCCGCTGCATTCCTCAAACCCCGCACTAGGCAAGTTGCCCCCAGTCTTTTTGCGACATCAACTACCAATTCATCATGAGAAGACACAACTTTAACATTTCCCAAATGTTTCACAGCCTTTTCTAACCCCCGTTTACGATTTTCAAGAGGGAAAAATCCTTGTTTGTGGGGATTAAAAAAAATACCGACATAGAGCTTATCAAAAAGTCTGCTCGCCCGTTCAATCATATCCAGATGCCCATTTGTCATCGGATCAAATGAGCCTGTGAATAAGCCAATCTTATCTGACATATACTGTCACCTTACTAATTCCATAAATTTTTTCCTTCCAGATACCCAGGCAGGCAATTTCTTCTGGAAGCTCAACGGCTTTATCCGTCTCACACACGACCATGACATCTTCAGAAAAAAGCGCTCTCTCAGCCATTTTTTCAATATCTGCTACGATTTGTTCCTTGGCGTAAGGAGGGTCTAAGAAAATGAGGTCGAATTCGCCAGATACCTGTTCCAATGCCCTTTCTGCATCCATCTTGAGGAGTTGAAATTTTCCAACTTCCTTGGTCATCTGAATATTTTCAGCCACGATAGCCTGAGCTTTACGATCTCTCTCCACCAAAACAGCACTGGCCATGCCACGCGATACTGCCTCGATAGATAAACCACCACTACCTGCATAAAGGTCCAAGACTCGTCCACCTTCAAAGTAGGGACCAATCATGTTAAAAATAGCTCCCCTAACCTTATCCGAAGTAGGTCTTGTCGTCTTTCCTTCTAGTGTCTTGAGGGGACGTCCCCCATAGATTCCTGATACGATTTTCATACCGTTTATTATACCAAATTATGGGCGAAAAGAGAAAGAAAACCGAACCTTGCGGTTCGATTCTCTACAAAATATTTTCGTAAGTATCGCGGACTTCTTGAGGCCAAACACTTGTTTGCACTTCTCCGATGTGTTTCTTGCGAAGTAGGAACATGGCCATCCGAGATTGTCCAATTCCTCCACCGATTGTCAATGGGAATAGACCATTCAACAAAGCCTTGTGCCATTCCAATTCCAAGCGGTCTTCATCACCTGTAATGGCAACCTGACGACGAAGCGTTTCTTCATCTACACGGATTCCCATAGAAGACAACTCAAAGGCTCCCCCCAGAGACTCATTCCAAACAAGAATATCACCATTTAGACCCTTGTAACCATTTTCAGACTCACTTGTCCAGTCATCGTAGTCTGGTGCACGTCCATCGTGCGGTTTACCGTCTGGTAATTCACCACCGATACCGATCAAGAATACTGCTCCAAATTCTTTACAAATAGCATTTTCACGCTCTTTTGGTGTCAAATCTGGGTAGCGTTCTACCAACTCTTCTGTGTGGATAAAAGTGATTTGTTTTGGCAAGATTGATTCGATGTCATAGCGGGCTTCAACAGCTAGCTCAGTAAGACGAATAGCCTTGTAAATCTTCTCAACTGTTTCTTTTAGATAAGCGATATTACGTTTACCATTTGGGATAACTTTCTCCCAGTCCCACTGGTCAACATAAACAGAGTGGGTCGCATCAAGCGAATCTTCGTCTGGACGAAGGGCCTTCATGTGGACGAAAAGACCTTCACCTTCACCGAAACCAAAACGAGCCAAAGTGTGGCGTTTCCATTTGGCAAGGGAGTGCACCACTTCATAAGTAGCATCAGGGATTTGGAGAACCTTGACCGATACGGCATTCTCCACACCTGATAAGTTGTCCTGCATCCCGTCACCGACCCTACTCAAGATAGGACCTTGAACTTCGACAACTTCTAGTTTGTCTTTTAAATACTGGGTAAAAGTGTTTTTGACAAAGGAAATTTCTTCTTGTTGGTGAATAAAACTTTTCTTCATAAACTACTCCTCAAAAAATTAATTAAAAGCATTATACACCTATTTCCAAGAAAAGAAAAGACCAAATATAAAAAAATCAGTGCTCCTTCGAACACTGATGTTAGGGACCTTTAGTCATTGCGACCGAAGATACGTAGAATACTTAGGAAAAGATTGATAAAATCAAGATAGATACTTAGAGCCATTGACACAACCCAACCTGTCTCTACACGACCTTGTGATTGCTCATATGCATAGCGAATTCTTTGGTTGTCCCAAGCAATCAGACCAGAGAAGACCAAGACCATGGCTACGCTAATCATATAATCAAAGAAACCGCTAGCCAAGAAAATATTGACTACCATAGCAATCAACAAACCGATAAGAGCCGCCATCATAGCCCGACCAAGGCCACTCAAATCTTTCTTGGTGAACATACCGACTGCCGCCATAACAAAGAAGAGAAGGGCGCTTGATACAAAGGCAGATAAAACTGTACCTGGAGTATAGAAGGCCACCACAAAACTGAGGGTAAAGCCGTTTAATACTGAGTAAAGTAAAAATACTGGAAGAGCCGCTGGACTATTCTTCGAAGCCATACTGCTGGCAACAAAGACCAGAGCTAGCTCTGCTAAGGTTGCAATGGTCAACCAGAGACGTCCCTGCATCAAAAAGTAAACCAACTGAGACTGAAAGACGGTCAACATAAGACCTGATACTAAAGCGGATAGTCCGATCCCCAGACCAACAAAGGCATAAACCTTAGCATAAAATTGATTGAGACCTGCGCGGTCGTGAATAATAGTGTGATTCATCTTTTCTCCTTTTCTATGAACATCTTTCCTTGATTATAACAAAGAAAGTTAAAATTAGCTTAAATGGAAAATTAAAATACCAGCTGCAACGGCAACATTGAGACTCTCCGCCTGCCCCTTCATACTAATGTGGACCAACTGGTCTGCACTTTCAGCCATAAGGGAACTAATTCCTTGCCCCTCATTTCCCATGACTAGTACAAAATTTTCTATAGGAGGCAGTTCTCTGTAATCAACAGAAACTTTAGATAAGGTTGTTGCTAGCACTGGGATAGCTGCCTCTTTGGTTTCCTTAAGAAGTGCTTGACTCGACATCTGGTAAATAGGCAGATGAAAATGACTGCCTTGCATAGAACGTAGGGTCTTGAGACTGTAGATATCTGCCGACTTATCTGAAACAATCACTCCAGTAAAACCTGCTGCATCCGCAGTCCGAATAATGGTTCCTACATTACCAGGATCTTGCACATCTTCCAAAAACAAGAACTTACCCTGACTAAAGTCAGCTTGCCCTACTTCTTCTTTTTGAACCACGGCAACAATGCCCTGTGGAGTCTGAGAATCCGCCAAATCTAGCAAAATATCCTCTGAAACCCAGACAGTTTGCGGAAACGAGGCTAACTGATCTCGGTAATTTTCTAAGGCAAAGATTTTCTCAATCGTCACTCCAGCTTGGACAGCTTCTTCAAACAAGTGCCAGCCTTCAATCAAATAGGCAGACTTGCGGTATTTTTTTTGGTGTAATTTCTTGGCATTTTTTACCACAGAATTGGCTTTTGAGGTTATAATAGTCATAGAAATATTATAACACAATCAAAGGGGTTTGGTATGCAAAAGGTTAGAATGATTGCCCAAGGTAGGGTACAGGGAGTCGGCTTTCGTTGGGGTGTTTACAGCTTGGCGCTTGAAATTGGTGGCATCACAGGTCGGGTATGGAATAACGACGATGGCACAGTGGAAATCTTAGCCCAAGCAGACTCATCTGCTATCATGGCAAAATTTATCCAAGAAATCCGCAAAGGACCCACACCTTTTTCAAAAGTCAGCTACTTAGATGTCAAACTAAGCAACTTTCCTCCCTACCCTGACTTTAAAATCGCAAATTAGGTCTCTAGAACTATTGTATATTTTGTAAAAAAACAGTAGAATAGAAAGGTATAATTTTTAAAGAAGGAATAAAAACAGTGAAATCTATTAAACGTTTTGCACTCTCAGCTATGGGAGTGGCTATGTTGCTAGTTTTGGCAGGTTGCGTTCAGATTGATAAAGCAACAGGTAAGCCAATTGGTCCCGTTTGGGATTTCTTGGGTGCCCCGATGGGAGAAGCTATCAAGTACTTCGCTACTGATAAAGGGCTAGGCTTTGGTGTCGCTATCATTATCGTAACCATTATCGTGCGCTTGATTATCTTGCCACTTGGTATCTACCAATCATGGAAGGCAACGCTTCACTCTGAAAAGATGAACGCCCTCAAGCACGTCCTTGAGCCACACCAAACACGTCTCAAAGAAGCAACTACTCAAGAAGAAAAACTCGAAGCCCAACAAGCTCTCTTTGCAGCTCAAAAAGAGCACGGCATCAGCATGTTTGGTGGTGTAGGATGTTTCCCTATCCTCCTTCAAATGCCTTTCTTCTCAGCTATCTACTTTGCTGCCCAACATACTGAAGGTGTTGCTCAAGCAAGCTACCTAGGAATTCCTCTAGGTTCTCCAAGTATGATTTTGGTTGCCTGCGCAGGTGTCCTTTACTATCTTCAATCGCTCCTTTCACTTCACGGAGTAGAAGATGAAATGCAAAGAGAACAGATCAAGAAAATGATTTACATGAGCCCACTCATGATCGTCGTCTTCTCCCTCTTCTCACCAGCCAGTGTCACACTTTACTGGGTTGTTGGTGGTTTCATGATGATTCTCCAACAGTTTATCGTCAACTATATCGTTCGTCCAAAACTTCGCAAAAAAGTCCGTGAAGAACTAGCCAAGAACCCACCAAAAGCACGTTCTTTCTCAACACCAAGTGGACGAAAAGACGTTACTCCTGAACAACCAACTGCTATCACAAGCAAGAAAAAACACAAAAATCGCAACGCTGGAAAACAACGTTCGAGATAAAGCTACGTAAATTATCCAATAATTAAAAAACGAATGAATGATAAATAGTTTTCATCAACTAGATATCATCATTCGTTTTTATTATCTACCGTTACATCTTATACTAGTCGAAAAAGTTAAATAGTTTAAAAGCTCACATATAAAAACTATTCAATCATAAATTAACAAGTAAATCACTATGATTTAATACAATTCACAGTTATTAAAACTTCTGCTCCCTCGTCTCTATTTCTAAGCTCAACTCGGCCTTTGTGTAGTTTTGCAACTCTACATACAAAACTTAGTCCAATACCATAATGTTGCTCTTTATACGATCTAGCTTTATCCATACGATAAAAGAGCTTTCCAAAATTAGTTAAAACTTCCTCTGGAAATTCCGAACCATTATTCCATATACCTATTTTCAATTCCTTCCCCTCTTGCTCTACTCTAATTTTAATTTTAGGATTCTGTTTATCAGCGTATTCCAAAGCATTTGTTAAAATATTTTGTATGGCACGAATCAGAAGAGATTGATTTATATAATAGTTTTCAGTTCCTTTCACATTTTGTTCAAAAGAAAACTTCATCTGATTTTTTATCAAAAAAGAGACTTCTTTCTCTAATTCATTGATAAAATCTGAAGAGGAATACTCCGTCCAACCTGTCTCATCATCATAATAGGTTTTAGAATAGTGAATCAATTGATTGAAATAATCTAGTAACTGTTGACTAGCTCTTTCTATATCTGCTAAGCATTCTTGAGATTGGTCGTTTTCAGTTATCGTCTGCAAAAATTCCACATTTCCCCTAATAATGGTTAAGGGAGTTTTTAAATCATGAGAAGCTGCTGAAACCTGAAACATCAAATCTTCCTTCTGCTGTTTCTCATTAACTATTAATTGTCGAATTCTATCTTGCATCACAATAATCCGATTTCCTGTCTCGCGAAATTCTTTAACCGTTAAACTTTCTGTACATTCCTTCTTCAACCACATACTATTTTCATAAATCAAAGTCATTTCATAACTCAGTTTTTTCAACAATTTTCCAATGTGATAACTTATTAGAACAATCAATAAAACACAAATATATATCCATGATGACACATTAAAAAAGATTGATAGAACACCACTATTGTTTAAAGTTTTCCCATCTTCATTTATTTGTATAGATACTGAAGCTAAGGGAATAAGATAGGCCATTAGTAAGCCAAGACTAAACTGCCAAATAATTCTCCAACAGGTTTCTCGAATTAATTGTCTAAAACTTTTGATTCTACCCATTGATATCCTCCACCGTATAAGGTTTTAATTGGATTTAATTGATAAGGTTTCAACTTTTGACGAATTTGATAAATGTACTCTGAAACCGAACGTAAGAGCGCTTCTGAACTTTGTGGATATAGATAATTATAAATTTCCTCAATAGAATATATTTTACTTGGGTTGCTTGCCAAAAGATTCACTATGTCAAATTCCCTCCTTGTCAGAGCAATCTTATCATCGTTTACAAATAGTTCCTTACTATCCGTATATAGTATAAGCTTCCCAATCTTTATTTGATGAACATTTCCTTTAATCCGTTCTTCACGACGTAAGTGCATTTTAACACGTGCTAACAATTCTTGCATACTAAAGGGCTTCATAATATAATCATCAGCACCTGCATTAATTCCAGCTACTAAATCTTCATCCATATCCTTAGCAGTTATAAAACAGATAGGAACAGTTATCTGCTCGCGAATCATCTGACAGATTTCTAAACCACTAACAGGCATCATAATATCTAATAAAATCAAGTCAAATCCTGTAAAATCACAAAGATCAATCTCTTCTATCTTATTTCGTATGACTACTTCATATTTTTCATATTCTAGTACTTTTTTTATTAGGCGAAGAATAGCAAGATCATCATCTACAACCAAAATTTTATAAGCCATAACTCACCCTCCTGAATATATTATAGCACTACCTGAGAAAAAGACAGGATATCCCCTGTCTTTAGCGTACATTTTTTCCTATGAGTATCAATGTAGCAAATAGAAAAACAATTAACAACCAAACTATTTGTATCCCTAAGCCTTGCCACACTGGATAATAAAGAGACAATGGATAGGTATAAAAACAATTCATACTAGCTAATAATGGTAAATTTCTAAAAAAAGAACTGAATTGTAGTAACATTTGCCCCAACCCTAATAAAAGGGATAAACTGATTCCCAAAATTAAGATAAAAGACTGGGAAATAAATACAAAAATACCACTTAAAAGAGCGAAGGTTAGAATAGAAATACAAGCTGGAAATAGAATTGTTAGAACATGTTTAATATTGCTCAAAAGATTGATATTGTAGTATCCTTGGGCGATTAGTACGCATAATGATATTACAGCGACCAATAGGATAATTTCAATACATAATAGAATAGCTAGTTTAGATATTATAAATTTCAAACGATTTGGACAGGTAAGAAAACTGGTACGAAGGCTAGAACCTGTAAATTCTTGACCTATAAATAGAACCGCTAGACTAACGAAACCTGCCTGTCCTAAATAGAGACTTTGCAGTAGCTGTTCCAAAACAAACTGTAGAGTCAACTGGTCTGGCTTACTATTTAAAAAAATAACTAACGCTGGAACACACAGTAATAGAGCACCTATAACCAACCAGTGCCAAGGATTCATCATAAACTTGAGATACTCACTTTTAAGTTGCTCTTTCAACTTATTCACCTCCTCCAATATCTGACTTAAGTAATCGGTAGATTGCTAAAGCCAAGAATGAGAAGTTCCAACAAAGTAAAAATAAAATATTTTGTAAACTATTATGTTCTAAAATTTGAGGAGATGTAGCAATCAATCCTTGCCCCAATGCAACTGGAAGAAATTTTGCAACCGATATATAGTTTGCTAAGAATGTTCCTAAATTGTAGACTTGGGGAAGCAAAAATAATAGAGGAACAATGGCTGTTTTAAATGTCAAAGCCATAATATAGGCTAGAAGTCCCAACAAAGTCCAAGCTATACTGGCTAAAAACATATAGAACCAAACTGTTCCATTTAGTGAAAAAAGCAATAAGCCATCTTGTCCTAAAACATAATGTGTCATGTTAATCGTAAAGAATATTGATAGAAAAGAAATGAAAAAAGAAAATACAAGCCAAACTAATGTTTTTGAAACTAGGAAAATACTTCGATTTGTAATAGAGAGGAGACTTGTACGAATAGCAGAGCATTTATACTCCTCGGCTCCGTAAATTGAACCTAGGATAATCATAATAAAAACACCAAATAAAGTGACATCAAAACCTAAAAATTCAATAGGAGGTATAGCTTCTGCTAATTCTGGATTTGTCTCTGGTGTAGCATGGATACCAACTGAAACAATTTGAGAAGCACCAATATTTGCTAAAAACGTTTGAAATACCAGTATCAAGAATAATACAACATGAGTAGCTCTCCTATAAAGCAATTTCAATATTTCAGAATGAAGAGAGTATATAAGTGCCATGTCACTTTCTTCCCTCTGTTAAACTAAAGAAGACTTCTTCTAGTGAAGAAAGATTTTTCATCACTTCTTGTAAAGTGCCTTTTATAAGAACTTTTCCTTTATTTATGATAACTACATCATCTGTTACTGCTTCCACTTCCGATAATATATGAGATGATAGCAAGACTGTCTTCCCTTCTTGAGCTTGTTTTTTTATAAACTCTCTAAACCACCGAATTCCTCTTGGATCCAACCCATTAGTTGGTTCATCCAATATCAGATATTGAGGATTTCCTAATAGAGCTGTTGCAATTCCTAATCGTTGTCCTTCTCCTAATGATAATTTCCCAATTTTAGATTTTTTCTTATGGCTAATATCCACCATATCCAAGACTTGATCAATTCGCTGACTGGATATCCCATTACTAGCAGCAACAATTTTCAAATGTTGATAAACAGTCCGATCATCAGGAGCACCTACACTGTCAAATGAAGCTCCTACAGTCTTTAGAGGAAATTTTAATTCCTTATAAGTTTGATCTCCAATTTTGGTAAGACCAGATGTTGCTTTGTCTAATCCTAATAAAATACGTAAGGTTGAACTTTTTCCAGCTCCATTTGGACCTAGGAAAGCAGTCACTCTACCTGCTTTTGCTTCAAAAGAAATATCTTTTAAAATTTGAGCTTGGCCATACGACTTACATAAATTTTTAATGGTAATACTTTGTTCCATGATGTTCCCCTATTCTATTTAATATTTCTACAAGTAACTATATCTTACAGATTCTTTTTCGGATTTTTTTCAGAATTTCAAGAGTCAAAAGATTTAATACTCAATGAAAATCAAAGAACAAACTAGGAAGCTAGCCGCAAGCTGCTCAAAACACTGTTTTGAGGTTGCAGATGGAAGCTGACGTAGTTTGAAGAGATTTTCGAAGAGTATAAAATTTTGTTTTATTTAATTATATATATTTGTGTAAACTTAAAAGCCCGATGTTTCCATCAGGCTTCTTTTTTATCCATGTACACGTTTCATATAGTCTTGATAACTTTCGGTATCCATGAGTTTTTTAGCGTTCTTGACGCGGTCTGCTGTTGGAGGTTTGACCCCTTCGAGTGAATATGGAATTCCCAGTTCACGCCACTTGAATTCTCCCATAGTATGATAAGGCAGAATTTCAAACTTATCCACATTTTTAAGGGTCTTGACGAACTTACCAAGTTCAATCAAGTCATCATCTCTATCTGTCAATCCCGGAACTAGCACGTGGCGAATCCAGACAGGTTTTCCAATATCTGATAGATACTGGGCACAAGCCAAGATATTTTTATTGGTTTGGCTAGTGACAATCTTGTGCTGTTCTTCGTTGATTTCCTTGATATCCAAAAGAACCAAGTCAGTAACAGCCATGAGTTTGTCAAACTTCTCAAGGTAACGTGGTTTATTACGGAAAGGAAGGGCACAGGTATCCAAGGTACAGTGGATTCCTTGTTCCTTAGCCTTAGTGAAGAGGGCAATCAGGAAATCAATCTGCAAGAGGGCTTCTCCTCCACTGACTGTAATCCCACCCTTATTTCCCCAGAAACCTCGGTAGCGCAAGGCTTCTGTCAAGACATCATCTACCGTCCGTTCACGTGATTTATTGGACTCCATAGCCCAAGTGTCTGGGTTGTGGCAATACTGGCAACGCATGTGACAGCCCTGCAAAAAGACAATAAAGCGAATACCAGGCCCATCTACTGACCCAAAGCTTTCTGTCGAATGCACCATTCCTGTCACTTGTCCATAATCAATTGTTTCTTCAGACATATCGTTACCTTCCTTGAAAACGTTTTATAGTTTTATTATATCACGACTTGAAGGAAAAACAAGATTTTTGCCTATTTTTTAGAAAGCAATCTGTTTTTCAATTTCATTTTCAATTACTTATCATTTTATTCTTCAAAATCAAAGCCATACAAGGTTGCAAAGTAGTCCTCAGGGCGCTCTGCACGGCGGATTTGACGGACTTTGCCTTCTTCGGTATAGAGGATTTCCGCAGAACGAAGTTTGGCATTGTACTGGTAGCCCATTGAAAAACCGTGAGCACCTGTATCATGAATTACCAGCAAATCACCGATTTCTGTATGAGGCAGTTCGCGATTCACTGCAAATTTATCATTGTTTTCACAGAGTGAACCAACCACATCTACAACTTCAGCTGGTCCATCTGGATGGGTCAGATTGGTAATATGGTGGTAGGCTCCGTACATGGCTGGACGCATGAGGTTGACTGCTGATGCATCCACACCTAGATAGGTACGGTAGGTTTCCTTCTTATGAGTGACTCTTGTGACCAAAGCACCGTGAGGTGCCAACATAAAACGACCCAATTCGGTGAAAATCTTAACCTGACCAAGACCTGCTGGCGTAAGGACCTCTTCATACACCTTACGAACTCCCTCACCAATCAAGGCAATATCATTTGGCTCCTGGTCTGGACGATAGTTGACACCAATACCGCCAGAAAGATTGATAAAGTCTAGCGAAATGCCCAACTTTTCCTTGATTTCAACAGCCAATTCAAAAAGCTGACGCGCCAACTCTGGATAATAGAGATGGGTTACGGTATTGGACGCTAGGAAGGAGTGAATCCCAAAAGTCTTAGCTCCTTTTTCCTTCAAGATGGCAAAAGCTTCAAAGAGCTGATCCTTGGTCATGCCAAACTTGGCTTCTCCAGGATTGTCCATGATGTCTGTCCCCAGTTCAAAAACGCCTCCAGGATTGTAACGACAAGAGATGATTTCTGGAATACCTGCTGCACGCTCTAGATGTTCAATATCTTCAAAGGCATCCAAGTTAATGGTCGCACCCAATTCACACGCATAGGCGTATTCCATGTCTGGCGTGTTGTTTGAAGAGAACATAATCTCAGAACCAGGGAAATTCAGTTTATGGCTCATCAAAAGCTCCACATAACTAGAGCAGTCCACACCACAGCCTTCCTCTTGGAGAATTTTCAAGATAGCTGGTGTTGGAGTAGCCTTAACTGCAAAATATTCCTTAAAGCCCTTATTCCACGAAAAGGCTTGGTTGACAGCTCTTGCCTTCTCACGAATTCCCTTCTCATCATACAAGTGAAAAGGAGTCGGGAACTCAGCAGCAATCTTTTCTAAGTCTTCTTTATTGATAAATGGTGTTTTCATAAGTTTCCTTCTATTCTATTTGCAAAGAAAGGCTGGGACAATCGTTCCAACCTTTAGTTCTATCTCTTATTTATCTTCGTCAAAGATATTACCAACCTCAACATCGATGGCTTGGTTCTTGACATCAATATTGGTTACCTTCAAGAGTGACTTGTAGTCAAACTGCTTTTCACGTTCTTCTTGGGCATTGTCCGCAAAGACCGCTACACCTGCCAATTCTGAATCAAACTCACGCAAAAGGCTGATCATCCCATTGACAGTTCCGCCACCTTTCAAGAAGTCATCCACAATCAAGACACGGCTGCCTGCCTTGAGACTACGTTTTGATAGAAACATTTTCTCAATGCGGTCACCACTTGAACCGGATACATAGTTGACGCTGACAGTTGAACCTTCGGTAATTTTCAGGTCACGGCGCACAATAACAAAAGGAACATTGAGGACATTGGCAACTGCATTTGCAAGTGGAACACCCTTAGTCGCTACTGTCATAACCGCATCAATTTTTTGGTCCATAAAGCTCTTGGCAATAATGCGACCAATATTTTTCAAGATAGCTGGTGTGCTAAGCAAATCAGACAGGTAGATATAGCCACCTGGCAAGATACGGTCACTTTCTGACAACTTGGCACGCAAGTCCTCAACCATTTCCTTGGCATCATGGCTTGAGATTGATGGTGTGAAAATGACACCACCACCAGCACCAGTTACTGTCTGGATATGACCGATTTCAATTTCCTCAAAGGCGCGTTTGATAATCACGATATCCTCTGAGATGGATGATTTAGCAGATTCATACTTTTCAGCAAAAGTATTGAGACTAGTTAGTTTATAAGGATTATTAATCAAATAGTTGGAAATGACAACCATCCGATCACTTCTTCTTAATTTCATTTCTATTTCCTACTTCATTTAATTTTGATATTTTATCTATTATACCATATTCACATAAAAAAACGAACATTCTTATCCTAAAAAATGCTCATTTTTCTTAAATTGTTAATCTAAATCTGGTTTATAGAAGGAACGATTGTCCATAGCGAAGATTTTATTGGTCATCTCTCCTTTATCCACCAAAGCAAGAGCAGTTGACATCATCATCATGCTTGCATCCAGATTGTCAATCATATGGATAATCTCTGCTTCCATAATGCGTGGACGGACTGGACTTCCATACTCAAGCAAGCCGTGATGACTGAGGATGACGTGACGAAGCAAAACGACTTCTTCCTTGGTATCATCAATGCCGAGTTCCATCACTGTCTTGGTAATTTCGCTATCAATCAGAGCGATATGTCCAAGAAGATTACCTCGCACTGTGTACTCGGTCTGGTCTGGTCCCGTCAACTCAATGACCTTAGCCAAGTCATGCAGCATAATCCCCGCATAGAGCAGGCTCTTATTGAGCTGAGGATAAACTTCGCTAATAGCATCTGCCAAACGCACCATGGTTGCAGTGTGGAAAGCCAAACCCGTTTCAAAGGCATGGTGGTTGGTCTTGGCTGCTGGATAGGAGTAAAATTCCTTATCATACTTGGTGTAGAGATTTCGGACAATCCGTTGCCAGACAGGATTTTCAATTTTAAAAATCATTTGCGACATATAGTCACGGATTTCCTTGACATCAACTGGCGACTTGACCTTGAAATCAGCTGGATCATTGGGTTCACCAGGCTGAGGCAGGCGGAGAGTAATTTGATTGACTTGAGGGGTATTGTTATAAACTTCTCGGCGTCCTTTCATGTGGACAACCTTACCTGCGGTAAAGGCCTCAACGTTATGAGGTTGGGCATCCCAGAGTTTCCCTTCAATCTCGCCACTATCATCTTGAAAGGTAAAAGCTAGGTAATTTTTCCCAGCTCGAGTTTGCCTCAGGTCAGCTGACTTGATTAGGTAAAAGCCTTCAAATAGCTCATCTTTTTTCATGTGACTAATCTTCATATTCTTCCTCATCTTCTTGGAAATGGAGTAGATCAAGCGCAGGCTCACCTTCTGATAACTCAATGTGACGGAGCGTTCGCTCGATAGCTGTAGTGCGACGATTTAATAGTTCATCAATATTGCCAGAGGCATGTTGGAGGTGTTTTTGTGCCTTGACCAGAATGCCACCAAACTTGCCAAACTCGGTCTTAACACTAGCAAGAGTCTTACTAATATGGTCAGCACTCTTTTGGATATTAAGGGTTTTGAAACCAACTGATAGGGAATTGAGAAGAGCTGATAGGGTACTTGGACCTGCGACAATAATCTGCTCTTCCCGTCTCAAGTCATCAAAGAAGACCGGATTGCGGACGATTTCTGAGTAGAGACCTTCTGTCGGAACAAACAAAACTCCAAAATTGGTAGTCCGAGGCGGTGCTATGTACTTGCTCTTGATATCCTTGGCAAAGCGTTTGACGCTGGCTAGGAGCGACTTACGACAGCGTTCGATCTCGTCCTTGTCACCCGCTTCATAGGCTTCTTCTAAGCGGTAATAATCTGCCAGTGGAAACTTGGAGTCAATCGGTAAGTAGACATATTCCTGGTCACCCTGTCCAGGCAACTTGATGGCATACTCCACTCGTTCACTAGAGTTTTCAACCGTTGCGTATTCTCGTTCGTACTGGGCAGGGGTCATGATGTCTTCGATGATTTGCCCCAGTTGCAATTCTCCCAGAATCCCTCGCGTTTTGGTTCCAGAGAGAACCTTGTTGAGGGCTCCGACATCGCGGGCAACTGTCTGCATTTCTCCAAGACCACGATTGACAGACTCCAGTTGTTTGGAAACTGTCTCGAAGGAGGCTTGTAAGCGTGTCTGCAAGGTCTTTTCTAGTTTTTCCTCGACTGTCTGGCGCATTTGTTCCAAGCGTTGCTCATTTGATTCCTGCAAGGCTTGAAGGCGTTGGTCGGTCTTATCTCTGGTTTGGAGGAGATTATCTGTCATTTCTTGACGAACTTGAGTCAGGCCTTGATGCAATTCGATTCTCACTTCTTGCAAACGGTCACTGACAGCCACTTCCAAATCTTTTTGATCTAACTGGCTGGCTTGTCTTGCTTGTTCAAAGCGGTAATCCAACTGGTCTGACAAGTGATCTGCCTGATCCTCCAAGCTCTTGCTGAGATGTTTTTCCTGTTTATCCTGCCTCTGCCAAATCAGAAAGAGTCCAGCTAGGTTGGCAATCAATAACAGAACAAGTAAACTTTCCATCCTACCTCCTGTCCTTGCTATGCAGCACGACCACATAGCCTTCTGGGCAAGTCACCGACACTTCCCTATCTATATATTCGTTAGAAGCGTACACTTTTTTAAAGAAAAAATTTTCCTCTGTCAACTCATACTTGGCACCAAGAATGGTCAGCTGGCTATCCCGAACTGGCATAAAAGCTAGATAGTCGTAGTCTGAACGGGGTTCTAGCTGACTGGTTCCTTCTGGACAATAGGCAATCAAGTTTTGCCCATCCTCAATCGCTATCTGACGCATATGGGGAGCCAACTTGGTATTGCTAGGCAAAAAGACATTGGCCAGCATATGGTCAATACGGCCACCAAAAGCACCGAAAATAGTGACCTGAGCCTGAGGATTTTGTTCAAAGATGGTCAAGAGAGCCAATTCCAAATCGGTATCATCTTTTTCTGGTTGAGCTTGGACAAAATACTGGGCACGTTTTTGAATCACCTGTCGCTCTTCTGCACTGACAGAATCAAAATCTCCAACTGCTAGAGTAAGAGGAAGGTTTTCTTCCAAGACCCAGAGTGAGCCTCGATCCACACCGACAAAGCAATCAAAGTCCGTCCGGTAGTGACCACGGTCTCCGCCAGCAAAAACTGCAACCCTAGTCCAGTTGTTTTCTGAGAGTTTGTACTCGCTCATTGACATCTCCCTTAAAGACATAGGAACCTGCTACAAAAACAGTCGCACCAGCTTCTTTGGCTTGAGCAATAGTTTGGTCATCAATCCCACCATCCACTTCAATCTCAAAGTTCAAACCTTTTTCATAACGAAGGGCAACCAACTCACGAACCTTATCCATGGTTTCTGGTAGAAAGGCTTGACCACCGAAGCCAGGGTTAACTGTCATGACTAGGACTTGGTCAACTAGATGAAGCACATGCTTAATCGCTTCAACTGGTGTACCAGGATTGATAACAACTGATGGCTTGACACCGAGTGAACGAATTTTTTGGAGAGCACCATGAATATGAGACGTTGCTTCTACATGGATACTGATAATATCCGCACCTGCACGCGCAAAGTCCTCTAGATGATGTTCAGGATTGGAGACCATCAAATGGCAGTCAAAGACCATCTTGCTATGAGGACGAAGACTCTCGACCACACCCGCACCAAAACTGATTTGCGGTACAAAATGACCATCCATGATATCGATATGGGCATACTCTGCCCCAGTTGCTTCTAGACGTTTGATTTCACGTTCAAAGTTGGCATAATCTGCTGCCAGAATTGACGGAGCAATCTTGTATTGAGACATAGGTTTCTCCTTATTTTGGAATTTTTTTGCTGACCTTTTGATAGGTTTCTCTGCGATTTTCAATTTCGCTAAGGAATTGCAGGTAGTTGTCAAAACGGAAGGTTGCAACAACTCCCTCTTCGACAGCTGGCTTGACTGCACAAGACGGCTCATGGGTATGGGTACAGGTACGGAATTTGCAGTCTCGGCTAACACTAGCAATCTCTGGAAAGGCCTGATTGAGGTCTTCCGCCGTTGACACTTCATAATCCAGCGATGAAAAACCTGGTGTGTCTGCGATTTTACCCCCATTGAGGTTGTAAAAACTAACTGCTCGAGTAGTGTGGCGCCCACGACCCAGACTGTCTGAAATTTCCCCTGTTTCAAGATTAAGGTCTGGTGCGATTTTATTGAGAAGAGTTGATTTTCCAACCCCTGTCTGCCCCATAAAGACTGTAATCTTACCTGTTAACAAAGGTAGGAGTTCCTCCTTACTGGTCACAAAGTCGTAGCCGATATCACCATAAGTCTGTTCATAAAAATCCAGTTCTCCCCTATCTTCCAACAAATCCATTTTGGAAATATAGACGATAGGATGGATGCCCTTGTGCTCCAAAAGAACCAAGAAACGATCCAGCAAATTGCTGTTAAAATCAGGTTCCTTGACGGACATAATTACCACAGCTTGGTCAATATTGACAATGGGCGGACGGACCAGACTGTTTTTCCGTTCGTGAATCTTGAGAATATAGCCTTCTGAATTTTCCTCGGCAGAGAAATCTACCCAGTCCCCAACGTAAGGAGTATGGCCTTTTTTACGGAAATTTCCACGCGCGCGTGTTTGATAGACCTGGCCATCACTCTCTACATAGTAGAAGCCTGCCAAGGCTTTAATAATTTGTCCCTGCATCTTAGAGTCCTTGCCCTTTAAGCGCGTCTGCTAGACTGGCAAATTCTGCCAAGCTGAGAGCTTCCCCACGCACACTTGGTGACAAGCCTGCCTGATCCAAAGCCTTGGTCAGCTTGTCCTTAACTTCCTCAGTCTTGCCAAAGTAACCTGTCAAATTGTTCCACAAGGTTTTACGGCGATGAGTGAAACTAGCCTTAGAAACCTTAAAGAAGAAGTTCTCGTCTTCCACTGCTACGGCTGGTTCTGGACGACGCACCATTTTCAAAATAGCAGAGTCCACGTTTGGCGCTGGCACAAAGACCGTACGAGGCACGATGAAAGCAACCTTGGCAGTCATGTAATACTGCACCGCAATCGACAAGCTACCGTAAGCCTTGGTATTCGGTTGAGCGGAAATGCGGTCAGCTACCTCTTTTTGCATCATGACCACAAACTCACTAAAAGGAATCCCGCTCTCAATCAAGTGCATGAGAATAGGCGTCGTGATGTAGTAAGGCAAGTTGGCTACTACCTTAATTGGCAGGTCAGGATTTTTAAAATTCTGGATATGCTGCGCCAAATCGACCTTGAGAATGTCCTCGTTAACCACTGTCACATTGTCAAAATCACGCAAGGTATCTGCCAAAATCGGTACCAAACGGTGGTCAATCTCAAAGGCCATAACTTCTGCTGCACGCTCAGCCAAAAATTCTGTCAAGGCACCAATCCCTGGCCCGATTTCGATGACATTAACCTGGTCATCAATCTCAGCCGTATCCACGATTTTTTGTAAAATATTGGTATCCGTCAAGAAATTTTGCCCAAAGGACTTTTTAAAAGTAAAACCGTGACGCTCCAGCACTGCCTTGGTCACGCTATAATCTGCAATTCTCATCTATTCTCTTTTCTAGTGTAAACGGCGTTTTATTATCCAAACAAACTCATTGTCTCCTGAACTCTGATAAATGAGCTCTGTTAAAGAAACATTTGGATTCGTCAATTCTTTTGTTTCTGTATTATAACTTGTTACTGTCTGCCCACCATGTCGTAGAAGCCATTCCGTATCCAATCTAGGCAGATATCTGTCCTTTTGAAGAAAACTACAAAACTCCTCAACTGTCATATCCTTCGGGACATCAAGATCCATCTGATGAGAGAAAACATCATCCCCCATGCAGATAGATTCTCTATCAACTCGTATTTTCATTTCACTCTTTCCTTGTAAACATCTATTTAAATATTATCAAAGTGAATCCCCTGACATAAATCTACTTACTTATATTGTAACACATTCCCCTTACATTTGGGGTCTGCTTAGCTGTTCTCATAAGATTTCATGGTTTCTTCCACTTCTGCCAAGGTAATCCCAAACAACTCTAGGCGTTTGAGGAGTTGCTTGCCGTTGGAATAGCCGATTCGGAGAGCCTCTCCTAAATATTCTCGTCGCTTACGGCTATCTGCTCCTGCTAGAAAACCAAGGCGAATCAAGTCGGTACGACTGATGTCAAACTGACTCTCATGTTCAAATTGTTCTGTTATCTGAGCTAGAGCCGTTTTCAGGTCTTCATAGCTGGCATGCTCAATCCCTAGAGACCGCCCCTTGGTCTTGGACTTAGGAACAGCTTCATCGCGTTTGAGGAAAGCATGCTGAACTGTTGGAATGGCAGTCATAATCATGCGACGAATCCGCTCCCCATTAAAATCTGGGTCTGTAAAGACAATGACTCCATGGCGTTGGTGTAGACGCTGAATCCGCTCTATATCCTGGTCATTAATGGCAGAACCTCGAGTCTCATAGGTCTCTACCTCGAAATAACGTTTGAGATTAGCCGTATCGTCGCGACCTTCAACCACGATGACTTGGGAAATTTTTTCTTTCATTACTTGCTGTCCAATCCAAAAATGCACTCTGCATTTGCAGTCGTTGCCACCGCTAGCTCTTCTGTCGTCATGCCACGCAAATCCGCGATAAAATCTACTACATAGCGAGTATAGGCTGTTTTGTTTTCGCGACCACGTTTAGGAACAGGAGCCAAATAAGGCGCATCTGTTTCCACCAAAATCTTGTCCAAAGGAAGTTCTCTAGCCGCCTCTTGGATATCGGTTGCCTTCTTAAAAGTCACCACTCCTGAGAAGGAAATAGTCATACCAAGCGCGACAAACTTCTCTGCCCATTCAAGAGTCCCTGAGAAAGAATGCATGATGCCACCACGAGGACCAACTCCCTCGGTCTTGATAATCTCATAGGTATCTTCCAACGCATCACGGGTATGGACCACAAAAGGTAAATCCAAGTCCTTAGATAACTGAATCTGACGGCGAAAAACCTGCTCCTGCACTTCTTTGGACGCTGTCATCCAATGATAATCCAAACCAATCTCACCCAAGGCAACTACCTTTGGATGCTTGAGCTTGTCAAGCAAGTAGGCTTCAATCTCCTCTGTATAAGTACCAGCTTCTGTAGGATGCCAACCAATAGTTGCGTAGAGTTGGTCATACTCATCCACCAACTCCAAAGCACGCTCAATCGTCGGTTTATCAAAACCAACAATATTCATCTGTGTCACACCCATCTCAGCAGCCAAAGCAATTTCTTCTGCCTCACGACCTGCAAATTCTTCTACATTCAAGTGTGTATGTGTATCAAAAATCATCTCTTCTAACCTCGTTTTCTATCTTCTATTATACCAAAAAACTGCCCTCTCTCCTCATCTGTAAAAAATATTCTAAAATCCATCGTCGTCTCTTGACGCTATTTTTCCAAAGCAGTATAATAGCACTTATTGAAATTTTCAGAAAAGGAAAATACCATGTTTACAAAATTAAAACAGACCTTTATCGGTCGTCCTCTTAAGTCCTTAACAGAAGGCGAGGGAGGGTTGCTGGGAAAAATGCAGGCCTTAGCCATGTTGTCAAGCGACGCTCTATCTTCCATTGCCTATGGACCTGAGCAAGTAGTCCTCGTCTTGGCTAGTCTCTCTCCTCTAGCTATATGGTGGAGCCTTCCTATTGGCCTTTTTGTCCTCCTGCTTCTAGCTAGTTTAACCGTTTCCTACCGTCAAATCATCCACGCCTATCCTCAAGGAGGAGGGGCCTATATGGTTACTCGAGAAAATCTATCGCCCGAGCTAGGCTTGATTGCTGGAGGTAGTCTGCTGGTTGACTACATGCTGACTGTGGCAGTATCGGTATCATCTGGAGCTGATGCTATCACAGCAGCTCTCCCTGCCCTCCACCCTTACAACCTCCACATCTCCATTTTTCTGGTTTGCTTGCTCATGCTTTTGAACTTACGGGGGTTGAAAGAATCTGCCAGTTCACTGATGATTCCTGTCTATCTCTTTATCATCAGTACTGTCTTTCTCTTGCTCTATGGAATCTTTCAACTAGCGACAGGTTCTCTCAGCTATCAGGCGACTTCTCCTATCGGACATGCTGTACCGAATCTGTCTATCGTTCTCATTCTAAGAGCTTTTACCAGCGGATCTGCCTCTCTGACAGGGGTTGAAGCTATTTCAAATGCCGTTCCCTTTTTCAAGGCTCCAAAAGAAAAGAATGCCGCTCAGACCTTGACCATCATGTCACTGATTTTAGGTTTTCTTTTTGCTGGTATCACCTTCCTAAACTACTGGATGGGGATTATGCCTCAACACGGAGAAACTATTCTTTCACAAATGGCTCAAGGCATCCTTGGTAATTCCTTCTTGGGTCACCTTTGCTATTATATCTTCCAATTCTCCACAGCCTTGATTTTAGCCGTAGCTGCAAATACTGGCTTTTCGGCCTTCCCTATGCTGGCTTACAATATGGCTAAAAACAAGTACATGCCCCATCTCTTTATGGAAAAAGGAGACCGGCTAGGCTACTCTAATGGAATTTTAACTCTGGCTTTTGGGGCTATGATTCTTCTTCTCATTTTTAATGGCAATACCGAACGTTTGATTCCCCTTTATACTATCGGTGTCTTCGTGCCCTTTGCCCTTTCTCAGACTGGGATGATTCGTCATTGGAAAAAAGAAAAGGGGACAAATTTTTTAAAACCTGCCCTTACCAATATCCTTGGAGCTATCATTTGCTACGCTATCGTGTTGATCCTGCTCTTTTTCCGTCTCAGTGATATCTGGCCTTTCTTCCCGATTATTCTCGTACTCACTCTACTCTTCTTGGCAATTCACAGTCATTACCAAAAAGTAGCCCAACAACTGCGTCTCTATGAAGGCATCGAAAAACGTACCTACGATGGCAATCTAGTTCTCGTCCTAGTAGGAAATGTTACCCGCGTCAGCGTTGGAGCCATTAACTATGCCCAAAGTATCGGAGATGAAGTCCTAGCCATGCACATTTCTACTAAGGAAACAGCAGAGAAAGACCAAGAAATTCTCCAAGAATTTGCCGATCACTTCCCAACCATTACTCTGAAGAACATCAAGACCAGCTACCGCGACATCATCACGCCTACTGTCAAGTATGTCAAACGGATCTCTGAGGATGCCCAGAAAAAGAACTATACAGTCACTGTTCTGGTACCCCAGTTTATCCCTAATAAACCTTGGCAAAATATCCTGCACAATCAGATGAGTCTTAAACTCAAATACGCCCTTCGTTGGCACCAAGACGTCGTTGTCGCTAGCTACTCTTATCACTTAAAAGAATAAATAAAAGGCCCTACCAGAACCAAGAAGCTCTGGTAAGGCCTTTTTCTGAATCCAGTCACTATGCTTAACTGAAAAGCATGACTAGGAATACTATTGAATGTGGTTAGCTAAATCTTCCTGAGCTTTTTTATTTGACTCAGCTTTTTCTTTCAGCCATTTTTCATAGAGTTCTTGGTACTGTTTAGCGGTTACTGGCTCTTTTTGCAATTCAACATATTTGTAGTTGTCCGCATTTCCCTTATGACCAACAAATGAGAATGGTCCTGTAAACGGTACAGTCTTACGGAAGATTGGGTTAGCTCCACCACTTTGAACTGGTAGGAAGAGGGCACTATCTGTCAACCAAGCTTGAGCTTCAGCATATTTTTCATAGCGAGCTTGAGTATCTGTGATTTCCGCATCAGCCTGATCCAAGAGTTTCTTGTAGTCAGAAAGACCAATCTTGTCCTTGACTTCCTTGTCTTTTCCTTCAGACAAGCCCATGTTTTTCAACTGAGAACCTGTCTCTGGATCAAGAATAGCTAGGTAAGTCTTAGGATCTGAGTAGTCTCCACCCCATCCTGATATGTCAATATCATAGTCTTTTTGTTCTGCTGTATCTGCAAAGTAGGTTGCTTGGTCTTTTTCATCTGGAGAAAGTTGGATAACATCGATAACTACATTCTCCTTACCAAGGTTTTCTTCCACTGTTTGTTTGAAAGATCCAGCTTGTTGCACATCCAACTTAGCAGTCTGGTCAACTGGCATATCCAAATGAATTGGGAAAGTTACTCCCTGTGCTTGCAGACTTTCTTTGGCCTTGGCAAACTTCTCTTTGGCCTTTTCAGGATTCAAGAAGGCTTGCTTACCATCGTTTAGATTGATATTTGCCCAATCTTTACCATAGTTGACAATTTTCTCATTAACAACATCACCGAAGTTCTTATCACCAACTTGGACAAAGTCACTTGGTGTAACCGTATTACGCAAGATACGGTCTGCTCCTTCTTCACCATTTGTCTGTGCTGCATAAGCATGACGGTCAAAGGCAAAGTTGATAGCCTGACGGAAATCTTTATTTTGCATAGCTGCGCGTGAATCTGTCTTTTCCTTATCAGACTGTTTCATAGTTTGCTTGTAGCTTTGACGATTCACGTTGAAAAGATAGTAGAAAGTAACTGAGTTTTGTGGTGTATAGGTAATCTTGTCCTCATTTCCCTTCTTGAGTTCAGCAAAGACTGAACTTGTTGGGAAGATACGGCCATCTGTATAGTTACCATCCAAGAAACCTCTAGCAATGCTGTCTTGGTCAGAACCGTCAAAGAAAGAGAGTTTCACTTTCTCGATTTTAACATTGTCCTTATCCCAGTAATTAGGATTTTTATCAAGTTCAATCAAAGATTTGGATGAGAAAGATTTAAACAAGTAAGGACCATTTGACAAGATACTTGATGGTGTTACGCTTCCAAAGTCATCTCCTTTAGACTTCAAGAAGGCTTCATTTACAGGATTAAGGATACTTGCTGTTGTTTTAGAGTTCCAATAAGTCTCAGGTTGGTTGAGAGTGTATTGTAGAGTGTAATCATCCACTGCCTTAACACCAACAGTTCCAAAATCAGATGATTTCCCTTCAACATAGTCTGCTAGTCCCTTGATAGAGTCTTGTACCAAGTACAAGTTTTCAGCCTTTTTATCAGCCGCATACTTGAGACCAGTCACAAAGTCATGAGCTGTTACGTCCGCATACTCTTCTCCTTCAGAAGTGTACCATTTAGCTCCCTGACGGATCTTATAAGTGTAAGTCAAGCCATCTTTTGACACTGTCCATGACTCAGCCATAGAGGGGATGAGATTGCCATACTGGTCATTTTCCAACAACCCATCAATCAAGTTGGTTGTGATACTAGATGTAGAGTCTCGTGTAGAGGTAATGTAATCCAAGGTATCAGGGTTACTGACAAAGATATAAGAGTATGTCTTGTCTGCATTGCTTGATTGGGAAGACCCACATGCCGCTAGAGCTAGACCTGCTGTCAAAGCCATAGCTCCAAAAAGCATAACTTTTGATTTCTTCATGATTATTCTCCATTTTTTACAGTATGTGAAATATTATACACTATTTGAGCAAAAATATAAAGCCTTTTTGAACTTTTTTACAAAAATAAAAATCAGTAGACTCGAGTTCCTACTGATTTTTGTTATGGTTCGTTTGGATTATGCAGCCAAAACTTTGCGTCCTTTACGACGACGAGCTGCCAATACGCGACGACCGTTTTTAGTTGACATACGGTTACGGAATCCGTGTTTGCGCGCACGACGAAGTTTACTTGGTTGATAAGTACGTTTCACGATGAATACCTCCTCATAGATTTTGTATTCGTTTAGCCGGCTATAAAGTGATCAGTTACTAAACATACTTTACTATTCTATCTGATTCTTTCACTTTTGTCAATAGCTCAAGGCAAATGTTTCCAGCTTTTTCAAATGTAAGCCCTATCTACGATACTGTTTTAAGAATCGAGTCATCTTTTCTTGGATTTGGGCCAGTTCATCGACACGAGGAAGGTAAACAATACGGAAGTGGTCTGGTTCCTGCCAGTTGAAGCCTCGACCATGAACCAAGAGAACCTTTTCCTGCTTCAAGAAATTAAGGACAAACTGCTCATCATCATCGATACGGTACATATTGCGGTCAATTTTAGGGAAGATATAGAGTCCCGCCTTGGGTTTAACCGCAGACAAACCTGGGATATCTTGAATGGCATTGTAAATGAAATTTCTTTGCTCGTAAATTCGTCCACCAGGAAGGAGCAATTCATCAACTGATTGGTGGCCACCCAAGGAAGTTTGTACGACTTGTTGGGCCAAAACGTTAGAGCAAAGGCGCATATTGGATAGCATATTGAGCCCTTCGATATAGCCCTTGACATGAGTCTTAGGTCCAGACAAGACCATCCAACCCACACGGAAACCAGCAATACGGTGGGATTTTGACAGGCCATTCATGCTGACACAGAAGACATCTGGTGCCAAACTAGCCACAGGCGTATGCACATGTCCATCCATTACCATGCGGTCGTAAATTTCATCCGCAAAGATAATCAAATCGTTTTGACGGGCAATCTCAATAATTTCCAGCAAGAGTTCCTTAGGATAAAGGGCTCCAGTTGGGTTGTTTGGATTGATAAGGACGATTGCCTTGGTATTAGAAGTGATTTTTGACTTGATATCATCAATATCTGGGTACCATTCTGCAGCTTCATCACAGATATAGTGAACGGCATTTCCTCCAGCTAGGCTGACAGCCGCTGTCCAAAGAGGATAGTCTGGCATTGGCACCAAGACCTCGTCTCCATTGTCCAAAAGCCCCTGCATGGACATGACAATCAACTCACTGACACCATTTCCAAGGTAGATATCATCAATATCTACGTTTGGGAATTTCTTCAATTGGCAATACTGCATGATAGCCTTACGGGCTGAGAAAATCCCTTTGGAGTCAGAATAACCTTCACTATCACGCGCATTCATAATCAAGTCATGAATGACCTCATCTGGCGCTGTAAAGCCAAATTCTGCTGGATTTCCTGTATTCAGACGTAAAATTTTTTCTCCGTTTGCTCGCATCCGCATGGCTTCTTCCAAAACAGGACCACGGATATCATAAGCAACATGCTCTAACTTACTAGACTTGTTATATTCTTTCATCTTGTTTCCTCAATTCATCAGGATAGTAACATTATACCACTAGAAAGAAAATGCGACAAGTTTACTGAAATGTTTTACTAGATTAAGATAGAAGAAAAACCTCGCTAAAAGCGAGGCCAAGACAGGGGAGATAGCAGGTATTTTGCGAAAGTCACATCACATACCAAAAGATAAACCTAGAAAAAGCAAGCCTAAAAAGGAGTCATAAAGAAGATTGAACATGAGGAAAAGTCCCCATATCATCAAGTAATCCCAACGCCCACTTCGTTTTGCAACTAGGAATAAGAGTAGATGGTAGAGTACATGAAAGACTAAAAAACCGATAAACCCTGGATAAAGAAGCGGCATCAGACTCTCTAATTGCCAGATCATGATAACTTCTAGCAAGACTGAAACTAGGATGATTCCATAATAAAGGAAATTCGATTTTTTTGTTTCTTGAAAAGCGTTTTTCATCATTCTCCCTCCCTTCACTTCTTTCCTGCTATCCTTTCTTTTATTTTATCATATATTTATATAGATTTTAATCGCTAACATTCTTTTGAAAAATACTTTTTTTGCTTTACTTCTATAGTGAAAAGGTTTACAATTATAGTAAGAAAATTTCAGGAGGTTTCATTATGACACAACGTTACCAAAATATCATGGTCGCAATCGATGGTTCTAAAGAAGCAGACTTGGCTTTTGTCAAGGGAGTTCATTCTGCTCTACGAAACGACGCTAAACTCACCATCGCACATGTCATTGACACACGCGCACTCCAAAGCGTATCCACCTTTGATGCTGAAGTTTACGAAGAACTCCAAGTCGACGCTGAAAGTCTGATGAAAGAGTACGAAAAACGTGCTAAAGATGCTGGTGTGGCAGATGTTCATATCGTCATTGAAATGGGAAATCCAAAGACCCTACTGGCACGTACTATTCCCGATGCTGAGGAAGTGGACCTCATCCTCGTTGGCGCAACTGGTCTCAACGCCTTTGAACGCCTCTTGGTCGGTTCTTCATCTGAATACATCCTCCGCCATGCTAAGGTTGATTTGCTGGTTGTGAGAGAACAAGAAAAAACCTTATAATCATCAAGAAAAGGAGCCCCCAGCTCCTTTTTATTTACTTTTTATTTACTTTTTGTTTACTGTTTATTTCTCTCTTTATGGCGTTCATAAGCCTTGAGCTGGCGCTGCAGTTCCTTTTTAATAGCAGGTTCTGGAGCATATTTTTCTTCCCAATCATCTGGTTTTAAGATTTTATGGGTCACTGGATCAAAATGAGCCTTGCCATCTGGAAAAATTTTCCCCATATTGGCCTGATGGACGATATCAAAAATACGTTCTGGGTCCACCCCCATCAAAACAAAGCTACCATAGGTAAAATAAAGCGTGTCAATCAGGGCATCCACCTGCCCTACCAAATCTTGCTGGGCAGGTGTCTTCTTGGCTACTTTCTCTGCTGCCTTATCAAGAGCCTGATGAAGTTGCGATAGAGCTTGACCAAAGTCCTCTTCAGAAGGACTGGCAGCTCGAACAAACTCCACCAATTCTTCTATTTTAAAGCCAGCCCTGTGGGTTGCACCTTCTAAATCCCAAGCTCGAGGTTCTTCTTGGGTTCGTTCATCCATCATGTGGTGGAAGGTCTTGACCTTATTGAAATGATAGTCACGGCTGACAAAGACTTTTTCTGAAGCCAAAACACCAAAATGTTCCAAGGCCTTGTGGATTCCGTCTTGCTGATTGCTGGTGGTGATGTGTTTGGCAACTTCCTTGACACTGCTACTACCATTTCCCATAGCAACTGACATACCGACACCAGCCAGCATTTCAAGGTCGTTATCCGAATCACCAAAGGCCATCACTTGGTTGAGGTCAAAACCATATTCTTTCCCAACTCGTCGAATGCCTTCCAATTTAGAATTTCCTTGATTGATGACATCCGCTGCAAAAGGATTGCTACGTGTCAATTTCAAGTCTTCAAAATCAGCTGCTGCCTTCTCAGATTCTTCTGGCGTCATCAGCATCAAGACTTGGTAGATAGGCTGATTCATTAGATCAAGCAGGTCTTCTTCCTTTTGGGGAACAACCTTGCTGACCATACGATTAAAGGAATAACTCACTGTCCGAGTTAAAACAGAGGGAACGAAGCGACTGATTCGTTGGGAAAAAGAACCCAGACCAAAGGACATGATTTTAGAACCCAGCATAGCATCCTTGGTCCCTAGGGCAATCTCCTTGCCCTCTTTTTTAGCATACGTAATGAGCTGGCGCAAATGTAACTTGGAAATTGGGCTCGTGAACAAGACTCTGTCTTTAGTAAAGATATACTGGCCATTGTAGGTTACCGCAAAGTCCAGATCCAAATCGTCCATCAATTCCTTAACAAAAAAAGGTCCTCGCCCTGTCGCTACACCAACTAGCACCCCTTGTTCTTTGACAATCTTAATCGCGTCCTTAGTGGATTTCAAAACACTCTTGCGATCGTTAACCAAGGTTCCATCGATATCAAAAAAAACAGCTTTGACTTCCATCCTATCCCAATCTCCCCTTTTGTGATACAATGATTATACCACATTTCAGAAAGAGTGAGTAAATCATGCCTAAGAAAATCCTTGTTTTACATACGGGTGGAACTATTTCCATGCAAGCCGATGCTTCTGGCGCTGTTGTGACGAGTTCAGATAATCCCATGAACCATGTGTCCAACCCACTTGAAGGAATCCAAGTCCACGCCTTAGACTTTTTTAACCTGCCAAGCCCCCATATCAAACCCAAGCATATGCTAGCCCTCTACCAGAAAATTAAAGAGGAAGCTGCTAACTACGATGGAGTGGTAATCACACACGGGACCGATACTTTAGAGGAAACAGCCTATTTCCTTGATACCATGGAAGTTCCCCATATGCCTATCGTTCTAACAGGGGCCATGCGTAGCTCTAACGAACTCGGCAGCGACGGTGTTTATAACTATCTGAGTGCTTTACGGGTGGCTAGCGATGACAGGGCTGCTGACAAAGGGGTTTTGGTTGTTATGAACGATGAAATTCATGCTGCCAAGTATGTTACCAAAACGCATACGACCAACGTCGGCACCTTCCAGACCCCAACACATGGGCCACTTGGTCTGATTACGAAGCGGGAAATCCTCTACTTCAAAACAGCTGAACCTCGTGTTCGCTTTGACCTTGATCACATACAAGGCTTAGTCCCTATCATCTCGGCTTATGCAGGTATGACAGATGAGCTGATTGATATGCTGGATTTGGAACAATTGGACGGCTTGATTATCCAAGCCTTCGGAGCTGGTAATATTCCCAAAGAAACGGCTCAAAAATTAGAAAACCTTCTGCAAAAAGGAATCCCAGTCGCCCTGGTATCACGATGCTTTAACGGTATAGCGGAACCTGTTTATGCCTACCAAGGTGGGGGCGTGCAGTTGCAAAAATCTGGTGTCTTCTTTGTTAAAGAACTCAATGCCCAAAAAGCTCGCTTGAAACTCCTCATTGCCCTCAATGCCGGACTAACAGGGCAGGCTTTGAAAGACTATATGGAAGGCTAAGTCTCTTCTCCAGAAAGCAAAATCAGGAAATCTTCACGATTCCCTGATTTTTTCTATTTACGTTTTCGTGTTGAACGACGTTCTGTCAAACCATGAGGTAAGAGAACTTCACGTTCTTCCAACTCTTCCTTGTGCATAATCTTAGTCAACATACGCATACTAATAGCACCAAGGTCATAGAGAGGTTGGGCAATAGTTGTCAAGTTTGGACGGGTAAAGCGTGAGACTTGCGAATCATCACTAGTAATGATTTCAAATTCTTCTGGTACTGACACACCCTTATCAGCAAGGCCATTCAAAACACCTGCTGCCAACTCATCACCTGTTACAACTGCTGCAGTTGCATTTGATGAAATCAAGCGTTCTGCCAAGGCATAACCGTCTTCATAAGTGTATTTAGATTCAAATACCAATCCTTCGCTATAAGAAATACCTGCTTTTTTCAAGGCTTCCTTGTAGCCAACCAAACGAACCTTACCATTGATATCATCCACTAGTGGACCGCTAACGAAAGCAATGCGCTCATTTTCTTTAGCAAGGTAGGTCACTGCATCAATCGTAGCTTGTTTGTAGTCAATATTGACACTTGGAAGCTGATGTTCTACATCCACAGTTCCTGCAAGAACAACTGGTGTCCGAGAGCGAGAAAACTCTGAACGAATTTTTTCAGTCAAGTGATATCCCATAAAGATGATACCATCCACTTGCTTAGAAAACAGGGTATTGACAACTGAAACTTCCTTGTCATCGTCCTCATCACTATTAGCAAGGACGATATTGTACTTGTACATTTCAGCGATATCATCAATCCCTTTAGCAAGCGTTGAGAAATAGCCATTGGTAATATTTGGGATCACGACACCAACAGTGGTTGTCTTTTTACTTGCAAGACCACGCGCCACTGCATTTGGACGGTAATCCAAACGATCAATCACCTCGAGTACTTTTTTACGGGTGTTCTCTTTTACATTCTTATTGCCATTGACTACACGGCTAACCGTCGCCATTGAAACTCCTGCTTCACGGGCGACATCATAAATCGTTACTGTATCGTCTGTATTCATTCCATTTCCTTTCTATATCATACCTCACGAGACTCCAAAAAAGAGACGGTATGAAAATTTCGTTTTCATGATTCTACTTATTCCATTTTATCACTATTTGTAAACACTTTCAAGCATTTTTTGAAGATTATTTGAAAAAATTTCATAGGAAGCTATGTTTATGAAGAAAAAATCACCTTTTCTTGATTTTTAATCCTATTTACTGTATGATAAGGGAAAAGAAAGGGGGAAGAAATATGGCTTTTACCAATACCCACATGCGGTCAGCTAGTTTTGGCATTGTTACCAGCTTGCCTGATGATGTTATTGACTCTTTTTGGTATATCATCGACCACTTCTTAAAAAATGTCTTTGAATTGGAGGAGGAACTCGAGTTTCAATTGCTCAATAACCAAGGAAAAATTACCTTCCACTTTTCAAGTCAACACCTCCCTACAGCCATTGATTTTGACTTTAACCATCCTTTCGACCCTCTTTATCCCCCGAAAGTACTGGTTTTAGATATGGACGGTAGAGAAACTATCCTCCTCCCAGAAGAAAATGACCTATTTTAAAAACTCTAGCCTTCAGTTACAAGCGACTGAAAACTAGAGTTTTTTCTATTGTTTCAAAGCATTATACAAGTTGCGGATCGGTTGCTTTAATGTCGGATGGATAAAATGAGGCGCAATTTCCTGTAAGGACTCAAGAACAAAAAGGCGTTCCGCTATGTAAGGATGAGGCAAGATGAGGTCGTCTGTATAAAGAATCTGATCCTCCACAAAGAGCAAGTCCAAATCAATCAAACGAGGCCCCCAATGTACTTCTCTCACCCGTCCCATCTCTGACTCAATGGCTAACAAGGTCTCTAATAGAACTGGGGCAGGCAACCAGGTTTCAACCTCAACCACTTGATTAGCAAAGCTATCCTGCTCAACACCACCCCAAGGCTCCGTCGTCAATACACTGGACTCTTTGAGAATATGGATACCTCGATTTCGCATTTTCTCAATGGCTTGCTTCAAGTTTGCTTGTTTATCTCCCATATTGCTTCCTAGGGCGATAAAGGCTCGTTGCTTGCGGCGATGAATGGTTACTGAGCAAGTATCTAGTGGCAAATGCACTGGCGCCCAAGGTTTTTTCAGTTCCAGCTTAATTTCTTGGACAAGAGGATAAGCCTCAAAGGTACGTTCTACCAGTTTGTAGGCTACCGTTTCAATCAAGTCCTCAGTTGTTCCCTGAAACCAAGCCGTCCACTGCTGGCACAATTCTCCGTAATGGACAGAGGCTGTTAAATCCAAGTCTGTCGCCGCCTTGGTCATATCATAGGATAGGATTGCGGAAATAACAAACTTCTGCCCCAATTCTTTCTCACTAGGAAAAAGACCATGATAGGCAAAAATTTCCAAATCTTTAATCTGCAGTTGATCCATAATGATTCCTTTCTAGAAAAATCCGCTTCAAGCGGATTCTTTTTATACTCAATAAAAATCAAAGTGCAAACTAGGAAGCTAGCCGCAGGCTGCTCAAAACACTGTTTTGAGGTTGCAGATGAAAGCTGACGTGGTTTGAATTTGATTTTCGAAGAGTATTATAGTCCCATTAAACGATAAGCTTGGTCTCGAAGGTCCTTATCTGTTTCAAATAGACCACGAGCTACTGTCGTCAAGGTTGCAGTGCCTGGTTTTCTAACACCACGCATGCTCATACACATATGTTCCGCCTCAATGACAACAAAGGCTCCTTTAGCACCTAGATAGTCCATCAAGGCATCGGCCACTTCGATATTCAAACGTTCTTGAATTTGTGGTTTTTTCGAATAAACTTCAACCGTACGGGCTAGCTTAGACAAACCTGCCACACGACCATCTGGAATGTAGGCAATATGTGCTCTACCATAAAATGGCAAGAAGTGGTGTTCACACATGGTATGGAAAAAGATATCCTTTTCTACCACCATATTATCGTCGATAATCTCAAAGGATTTTGACAAATGTTCCTCCGCTGTTTGACCAAGACCTGAAAAAATCTCTTGGTACATACGAGCCACACGAGCAGGTGTTTCCTGCAAGCCCTCGCGGTTAGCGTCCTCTCCGACGGCCTCGATAATCATTTTTACAGCTGCTTCAATCTTTTGTGTATCCATTTTCGTTTTTCCTCTCCATCAGATAGGCTCTCACTTGGCTCAAGAAATACAAGGAACCCGTGACAATCCTAACTGTTTGTTTCTCTTCTTTTTTATCTGTCAATTTCTGCTCTAGAAAATCCTGCCAACCTTGGTAGCTGAGATTTCTAGACTTAGCTGCCTCTTCCAGCACGCTTTCATCAGTCGCCCGACTATCGTCAAAATGTGTCAGAGTAAGCTCGGTATCTGGGATTTGCTCCAACAAGTCCAACATATCCTCCAAGGCCTTGGTTTTGATGCAAGTAAAGAGGATTTCCTTACAATAATCCGCAAAGCGTTCTTGCAAAGTTGCTAATAAAGCCTTGATAGCATGGGGATTGTGGGCCCCATCCAAAATCATCAAGGGTTCTCTTGACACGATTTCCAAACGCCCTGGCCAACTTGTTTCTTCCAAGGCTTGAGCAAGCACGTGATTGCTTGCTAGTTCTCGACCATCTTCTTGACAAAAATTATCAAGTAAAGCTATGGCCATCCCAGCATTCTCTATCTGGTGCAAACCCAACAGGCCAGTTTGGAAGCGACCTTGTCTGACAACACTTGTATAGTCAAAGACTTCGCCTGTAACCATACTCTTTTGATGGCGGACCTGATAATCTGTCCCGTAGGCAAATCTCGGCGCATCTTTCCCTTCCGCAATGCGGTCAATCACAGCCAAAGCTTCTGGAGCAATACGACCTGTCACCAAGGGAATACCTTGTTTGATAATACCAGCTTTCTGCTCTGCTATGGCTTCCAAGGTGTCACCAAGTAGGGCTACATGGTCCAATCCAATGGTCGTAATTCCTGTTAAAATTGGCTGGCAGACATTGGTACTATCTAAAAGCCCACCCATGCCGACTTCCATGATAGCCACATCTACTTGCTCTGAGGCAAAGTAATCATAGGCTATAGCTGTAATTATTTCAAACTCAGTTGTCCCCTGCAAATTAGCAGCCGATTCCCCTTCCAGCAACGACTGATAGTCTGCCATGAGGGCTTCTAGTCTAGCCTCTGGGATAGATTCCCCATTGATGCTAATCTGATCTGTGTAATGAATGAGATAGGGCGAGCTAAACACGCCAACTCTCAGCCCTAGCTTTTCTAGCATTTTTTTCAAAAAAGCAATGGTCGAACCCTTGCCATTGGTCCCTCCGATATGGATGACCTTGAGTTTGAAATGGGGATTGCCACGCAAAGCTAACAGTTCCACCATTCGTTCCAAGCCAAAATGCGGTTGGTCCGTCCGGTAGTTAGTAATCCACTGATTGTTTTCAATTTCTTTCATCTTACTTATATTGTTTTAAATCTAGATTTTCCGCATCTTTAGCCAGACGAATAGCGGAGGCAATTTCAACCGCCATCTTGTGACTAGCTACATCATGCACGCGCACCACTTCCACACCCTGTCTCGCAGCGATACTGGTTACATGAGCCGAAGCCGTGTCCCTATTGCGGAAACCAAGTTCTGTCTCAGGATTGACTTCAAAACCATTTTCTTCAAGAATATTGATGACAAACCGCTTGCGCGACACTCCGAGAAAGATTGGATATCCTTTCTGATGTAGTTTATCCAGATCCCGTAAAAGAAGCAGATTTTCTTTCTTGGTCAGACCAAAGCCAATTCCTGGATCCAACAGGATATTTTCTTGTGCGATTCCAGCTTGATTCGCTCTCGCTAAGGCTCTGTCAAAGAAAGCCTCCATCAAGTCTTCGATTGGCAATTTTTCGAAGTCAGCTAACTCTTCCTCTGTAAAAGCTTGATTAAATCCAAAATGAGGAAATATGAGCGAGCTAGGATGCTGAGGTCGCGCCATGACTGGATTAAACATAATGACTACTTTCGCACCAGCCTTAGCAACCACATCCGCCATTTTCTCATCACCCATAAGACCAGTGATATCATTGACTAGATTGGCACCAGCAGCCAAAGCAGCCTCTGCCACCTGACTTTTCCAAGTATCAATGGAAATGAGGACATTACTTTCCTTGCGAATCGCTTTAATCACTGGAACAACACGCTGGATTTCCTCTTCTATCTCAACATAGCTACTTCCCGGCCGAGGCCGAGTCGATTCTCCGCCGATATCGATCATACTAGCCCCTTCTGCTATCAATTTACGAGCCTGCTGGAGTGCCTGCTCAAGAGCAAAAAATTGACCACCGTCCGAAAAGGAGTCTGGGGTTACATTAATAATTCCGCAAATAGCTGTCTTTGCATGATTGGCTTTACTTGACATATCGGTCACTCCCTCAAGGTTTTTCATCATATTATTTCTCTATTTTACCATAAAAAGAAAAAGATGGACACGATTGCATTCATCTTTTTCCCAGTAGAAACAAGTAAGCAATTGTCAAAAATCTTAAACAGAAATCCCTAATGTCCGACTCATGATCACCACAAGAGCCAATAAACAGAAGGCTACCCCATTAACAATCATGTGAAGCAAGATAGACATTTCCAAACGTTGGGTTTTGTAAGCCGTCCAAGATAGAACAATCGACATACCTCCATAAATCAATAAAGAAGGTAAATTACTTGGTTGATGCAATAAAGCAAACACAATCGTACCGACTACAAATCCCAAGTTCTCTTTTCCTCGGAAAATCTTTTTAGGAATAATCCCACGGCACAAGATTTCCTCACAAATCGGAGCAAGCAAGGCCAGTAAGAAGAAACTGGAAATCAGAGAACTATTCTGAACCATATCGTTAATCTGAGACTGGTTACTTGTTGTCGTCTCATTTGACAGTTGTAACAAGATAGAACCAAGTATATTTGACCCGATAATAACTAAATAACTCAAGCCCAAACGTGCCAAATCCTTCGCTCTAAAAAAAGAAAAATTAAAACTTGCTAATTGCGTTTTACGAGCTCCAAAAATAAATAGTGCCAAAACTACAATCGAAATACCAGCAACTATCAGTCCTGACTGCAACAGTGGTACTGCATTTAAAGTTAAAATAGCAGTAACCCCTATAGGAATCTGATATAAAATTGTCGCCAGCAAAAAGATTAACAGCCAACCTGCACGATTCAATAATTCTTTCCACATATTTTTCTCTTTCATCACCCATCTCCTTTATATTAAAAAAGGGGGAAAATCCCCCTGGGTTATCCTATTATAAGGCCATACTGATGTAGTTAAGGATAAACAAGGCATCCAAAATCCAAATCATAACATGAACATCTTTAGCTTGACCTTTGACAAGCTTAGTCAAAGTGTAAGTCAAGAAACCAACTGCAATCCCTTGAGTGATAGAGTAGCTGAATCCCATAAAGATAGATGTGAAGAAGGCAGGAACTGCTTCAGACATATCATCCCAATGGATATTTTTCAAGCTAGCCAACATCATAATCCCAACGATAATCAAGATTGGAGCTGTAGCAGCTGTTGGTACAATCGCTAGAAGTGGGCTAAAGAAGCTTGAGATCGCAAAGCAGATTGCCACAACCAAGGCTGTCAAACCAGTACGTCCACCTGCACCGATACCAGCAGCAGACTCAACATAAGTCGTTACGTTTGAAGTACCTGCGATGGCACCAATTGAAGTACCAATCAAGTCAGAGTAAAGAGCCTTATCCAACTTAGCTGATTGGTGGTTTTCACCATTTGTCGCTACGATACCAACTTTTTCACCTGTACCGATCAAGGTACCAATCGTGTCAAAAATATCTGTCAATGAGAAGGCAAGAATAGCCATCAGAGTTTCAGGCAAGCGAGCTGTATCTGAAATCAAAGCTCCCAAACCTTCTGAACCAAGAGCTGCACCAAAGACTGTCTTCAAGTCTTCAAAGGCTGCACCAACATGGTTATTAGCAAAATCGATGCTTGACAAATCTACCAAACCAACTGCGATAGCAAGAATAGTTGTTGTCAAGATAGAGAGGATAATTCCCCCTTTAATTCCTTTAATAACAAAGAAGATTGTAATGGCCAGTCCTGCAAGAGCCACCAAAACAGCTGGATTATTAAAGTTGACCAATCCTGGAACTGCTGAAGCATTTGCTGCAATCGTTGCTTGAGCCTTGTCAGCCCCTTCTCCTACAACAGTATAGTTACCTGGATCAATCGTAAATTTCAAAAGTCCAGCATTCTTAATCCCTACATAGGCAAGGAAGACACCGATACCAGCTGAAATAGCTGAGCGAAGGGCATTTGGAATCGATTCAATGATCATTTTACGAACATTTGTCAAAGTGATAATCAATGAGATAATCCCACAGATGAAGACCATAGCCAAGGCTTCTTGCCAAGAATACCCGAGCCCAAATACAACTGTAAAGGTAAAGAAGGCATTGAGTCCCATACCTGGCGCTTGGGCATAAGGTAAGTTAGCGTAGAAGGCCATCATCAGGGTACCAGCAACTGCACCGATAATCGTTGCGAGGAATACACCCTGAGCAGGCATCCCTGTTTGTGAAAGAATTTGTGGGTTTACAAAGAGAATATAGCTCATTGCAAAGAAAGTTGTTAAACCAGCGAGAACCTCTGTACGAACGTCTGTACCGTTCTCTTTTAGTTTAAATAATCTGTCCATTATCAATCTCCTTTTAATTTTTACGAACAATAATAGAATTATATCATTTATCATTCACTTTTTCAATATTTTTTTTGATTTATTTAAGAAATTGATCCAATTTCATTTTTTGTTTGGAATCTGCTTTTCTGCCTGCTTTCTGTTATAATAGTAGACATCTTATCTGAAAAGACACTAGAAAGGTCCATATGACAAAAAAAATTATTGCAGTTGACCTAGATGGAACCTTGCTCAACTCAGACAGTCAAATTTCTGACTTTACCAAAAAAACCATTAAAAAAGTTGCTGAAAAAGGCCATCAGGTTATTATTACGACAGGTCGTCCTTACCGTATGTCAAAAGATTTTTACCGTGAACTGGGCTTAGACACTCCTATGATTAACTTCAACGGTTCCCTCACTCATTTACCAGACCAAGTTTGGAACTTTGAAAAGTGTTTAACCGTAGACAAAAAATATCTGCTAGATATGGTTCGACGTTCAGAGGACATTCAAGCCGATTTTATCGCTGGAGAATATCGTAAAAAATTCTACATTACAAATCCTAATGAAAAAATTGCCAATCCTAAACTATTTGGTGTAGAAGCTTTCCAGCCTGAAGATCAATTCCAGCCTGAGTTGGTAACCAAGGATCCTAACTGTATTCTCTTGCAGACCAGAGCCAGTGACAAGTATGCCTTGGCAAAAGAAATGAACGCCTTCTACCAGCATCAACTTTCTATTAATACCTGGGGTGGACCTCTCAATATCCTTGAATGTACCCCAAAAGGTGTCAATAAGGCCTTTGCTTTGGACTACTTGCTCAAAGTAATGAATCGTGATAAAAAGGATTTGATTGCCTTTGGAGATGAACACAATGATACCGAAATGCTATCTTTTGCTGGAAAAGGCTATGCAATGAAAAATGCCAATCCAGAATTGCTCCCTTATGCAGATGAGCAAATCGCCCTAACCAATGACCAAGATGGGGTTGCCAAAACCCTACAAGACTTATTCTTATAGTCCATACTGACCAGCTTGCGAGCTGGTCTTTGTGCTCTTTTCACAGTCTCATCAACCAGTTAACCGATTGTTCTACTTTTTGCCTCCAAAACCTTGGAAAAGGCTTTCTTTTGTGATATAATTCACATATAAATACAAGAGAGCTCGTCATACTCGACTCTGTTGACACAAAATCAATCCAGTCCCGTTGTCCCTGTTCTCGGCCAATATCAAGGAGGATAGCTATGAAAGCTGTTGTTGTAAATCCAGAAAGCACTGGTGTTGCTATTGAAGAAAAAGTACTCCGTCCACTTGAAACTGGGGAAGCACTTGTAGAAATTGAATACTGTGGTGTTTGCCACACTGACCTCCACGTTGCCCATGGCGACTTCGGTCAGGTACCAGGACGTGTTCTTGGACACGAAGGTGTTGGTATCGTTAAAGAGATTGCACCAGATGTTAAAAATCTTAAAGTCGGCGACCGTGTCAGCGTTGCTTGGTTCTTTGAAGGATGCGGTACTTGCGAATACTGTACAACTGGTCGCGAAACCCTTTGCCGTACAGTAAAAAATGCCGGTTACTCAGTAGATGGTGGTATGGCTGAACAATGTATCGTAACTGCAGATTATGCTGTTAAAGTTCCTGACGGACTTGATCCAGCCCAAGCTTCTTCCATCACATGTGCTGGTGTAACAACCTATAAGGCTATTAAAGAAGCCAAAGTTGAACCAGGTCAATGGGTTGTTCTTTACGGTGCTGGTGGACTTGGTAACCTCGCAGTTCAATATGCTAAAAAAGTTTTCAACGCTCATGTTATCGCAGTTGATATCAATAACGACAAACTTGCCCTTGCAAAAGAAGTAGGTGCTGATGTCGTTATTAACGGCCTAGAAGTTGATGATGTCCCAGGACTCATCAGGGAAAAAACTGATGGAGGAGCTCATTCAGCTGTCGTAACTGCTGTATCTAAAGTTGCCTTCAATCAGGCTGTTGACTCAGTTCGTGCCGGTGGTCGCGTAGTCGCTGTTGGTCTTCCTTCTGAAATGATGGAACTAAGTATCGTAAAAACCGTTCTAGATGGAATCCAAGTCATCGGTTCTCTTGTTGGAACTCGTAAAGACTTGGAAGAAGCCTTCCAATTCGGTGCAGAAGGTTTGGTAGTTCCAGTTGTTCAAAAACGCCCAGTCGAAGATGCCGTAGCCATTTTCGACGAAATGGAAAAAGGTCAAATCCAAGGACGTATGGTACTCGACTTCACCCACTAATCTAATAAAAACCTATTTTAAAAGTTGGAATGCGCTTCCAACTTTTTTATATTAAATTTTTTAATAAGGATTCAAAAAAACTTCTCTAAAACTCAATATATCAATATTTTCAGATGTAATCTTTTTAATTATTTTATGATAAATAGTTGATTTTTAGATGAAAACGGTTTATACTTAAAAAGTCTTAAAGTTTTCTTAAAAGAAAACTGAAACAACAAAAAGGAGGAATGACAATAATGAGTATCGGAATCATTATTGCGAGCCACGGCGAATTTGCTGCGGGTATTCATCAGTCAGGATCTATGATCTTTGGTGAACAAGAAAAGGTTCAAGTTGTAACCTTTATGCCAAATGAAGGTCCTGATGATCTATACGCTAAGTTTAATAACGCTGTTGCTGCATTTGACGCAGAAGATGAGGTTCTAGTTTTGGCTGACCTTTGGAGTGGATCTCCATTTAACCAAGCTAGCCGCGTGATGGGAGAAAATCCTGAGCGTAAGTTTGCCATCATCACAGGACTTAACTTACCGATGTTAATCCAAGCCTACACAGAGCGCCTCATGGACGCTGCTGCAGGTGTAGAAAAAGTCGCTGCGAATATTATCAAAGAAGCCAAAGATGGCATCAAAGCTCTTCCAGAAGAGCTAAACCCAGTTGAGGAAGTAGCAAGCGCTGCAGCTGCTCCAGTTGCCCAAGCTGCTATTCCAGAAGGAACTGTCATCGGAGACGGTAAACTCAAAATCAACCTTGCCCGTCTAGACACTCGTTTACTTCACGGTCAAGTTGCAACTGCTTGGACTCCAGATTCAAAAGCAGATCGTATCATCGTTGCTTCAGATAACGTAGCTAAAGACGAATTACGTAAAGAATTGATTAAACAAGCAGCTCCAGGTAAAGTGAAAGCAAACGTTGTTCCTATCCAAAAACTAATCGACGTTGCAAAAGATCCTCGCTTCGGAGAAACACATGCCCTTATCTTGTTTGAAACACCTCAAGATGCCCTTCGTGCTATCGAAGGTGGCGTGCCAATCAAAACTCTTAATGTTGGATCAATGGCTCACTCAACTGGTAAAACAATGGTTAACAACGTTTTGTCTATGGACAAAGAAGACGTTGCTACATTTGAAAAAATGCGTGACCTTGGTGTTGAATTTGATGTACGTAAAGTACCAAACGACACCAAAAAAGATTTGTTTGACTTGATCAACAAAGCAAACGTGCAATAATCGATTTTATGAAAGGATTTTAAAGATGTCTATTATTTCTATGGTTTTAGTAGTCGTTGTAGCCTTCCTAGCAGGTCTTGAAGGTATCCTCGACCAGTTCCAATTCCATCAACCAATCGTAGCTTGTACCCTTATCGGCCTTGTTACTGGTAACCTTGAAGCAGGGATCATCCTTGGTGGTTCTCTTCAAATGATCGCCCTTGGTTGGGCTAACATCGGAGCTGCCGTAGCTCCTGACGCTGCTCTTGCTTCTGTTGCTGCTGCCATTATCATGGTTCTTGGTGGCGACTTTACTAAGACAGGTATCGGTGTTGCCCAAGCGGTTGCTATCCCTCTTGCAGTTGCTGGTCTATTCTTGACTATGATTGTCCGTACACTCTCTGTCGGATTGGTTCACACTGCTGATGCTTCTGCTAAAAAAGGTGACTTCAAAGCAGTTGAACGTGCTCACTTTGTCGCACTTCTTCTTCAAGGTCTTCGTATTGCAGTCCCTGCAGCACTCCTTCTAATGGTACCAACTGAAACAGTACAAAGCATTCTAAATGCTATGCCTGATTGGCTTAAAGATGGTATGGCTATCGGTGGTGGTATGGTCGTTGCCGTTGGTTACGCTATGGTTATCAACATGATGGCAACTCGTGAAGTATGGCCATTCTTCGCTATTGGTTTCGTGCTTGCTGCCGTGTCAGATATTACTCTAATCGGATTTGGTGCTATCGGTGTTGCTATCGCTCTTATCTACCTTCACCTTTCTAAAACTGGTGGAAATGGTGGCGGAGGAGCCGCAACTTCTAACGACCCAATCGGCGATATCCTAGAAGACTACTAAGATAAGAAAGGACTGAAAACATCATGACTGAAAAACTTCAATTAACTAAATCAGATCGTAAAAAAGTTTGGTGGCGTTCAACTTTCTTACAAGGTTCTTGGAACTATGAACGTATGCAAAACTTGGGTTGGGCTTACTCATTAATTCCAGCTCTTAAAAAACTCTACACTAAAAAAGAAGATCAAATTGCTGCTCTTGAACGCCATCTTGAGTTCTTCAACACTCACCCATACGTAGCTGCTCCAATCATGGGGGTTACTCTTGCACTTGAAGAAGAACGTGCTAACGGTGTTGAAATTGATGACGCTGCTATCCAAGGGGTTAAAATCGGTATGATGGGACCTCTTGCTGGTATCGGTGACCCAGTATTCTGGTTTACAGTACGCCCAATCCTTGGATCACTCGGTGCTTCACTTGCACTTACTGGTAATATCTTAGGTCCAATCCTCTTCTTCGTTCTTTGGAACTTGATTCGTATGTCATTCTTGTGGTATACACAAGAGATTGGATACAAGGCTGGATCAGAAATCACTAAAGATATGTCTGGCGGTATCCTTCAAGACATCACTAAAGGAGCTTCTATCCTTGGTATGTTCATTCTTGCTGTCCTTGTTCAACGTTGGGTAAATATTAAATTTGCTTTCGATGTTGCCAAAGTTCAACTAGATGAAAAGGCTTATATCCATTGGGATAAATTGCCAGAAGGATCTAAAGGTATCCAAGAAGCATTCGCACAAGTAGGACAAGGATTGTCTCAAACACCTGAAAAAGTTACTACTTTCCAACAAAACTTGGATATGTTGATCCCTGGACTATCAGGACTACTCCTTACTTTCCTTTGCATGTACTTGCTTAAGAAAAAAGTATCTCCAATCACTATTATCCTTGCACTCTTCGCAGTGGGTATTGTGGCACATGTTCTTCACATCATGTAATCAAGCAACTTAAAAGGAATCAGGTTCTAAAATCTGATTCCTTTTTTCTATACTTTTATTCGGCCAAGGCACCCATTGGATCCCATGGTGCGAGTACAATTGGTTCTGCTTCATAGGCAGCTTGTTCTTCTGCTGTTAGCAATTCTTTACGGACAACGATTTGGTAAGTGTATTCGTCCATCCAAGCGTCTGAGGCAACAAAGTAACCATCGGTACCAACCTTGTCTCCCCATGAGTTTTCAACCTTCCACTTGGTTGACTTCCCATTTTCATCCAAATCAACACCTGTCAAGACCATGGCGTGGGTCATCAAACTTTCGCTGTAGTCCAAACGTCCAGCCTTGTCTTGAGTGAGTTTAATGTCCATGCTTGATTCAAAGTCATAAACATCTGTCGCAAGAATTCCAGCTTTACGGTTGCTGAGCTGGCCGACATCTGAACCAAACCAAACAGTCTCACCTGCTTGCATTTGAGCAATCGCCAATTCTTTCAAGCGCTCCATCGGTACGTTGATGTAGCGAACTGCACGGCTACCAACTACATTTCCCAACATCTCAACTGTGTAAGATTGGCCGTAAGGCTTGTCAGCAGTTGGAGCATTGATAACAGAAACATAATCTTCTAGAGGAAGATTGACATATTTCTTGTAAAACTCTTGTGGTGTAATGCCCTTTTCACTTTGGTAGTTGTTATCCTTATCGCGATAAGCAAAGTCAAATTTACGTGGTGGAAGTCCTAAAGACATAGCAAGAAAGTTAAAGATTTCTTGTAAAAGATCTTCTTTCTTAGCTTGAACAGTCGCTTGGTCTGCGCCAGAAGCAAGCAAGTCACGCAAAATTTGAGCATCTTGACGAAGCAATTTATTAAGGATTGCATTTAGCTCACGGCTGCTGCTAGATGAAACAGACTCAGGGTAAACTGACTTAGGTACGACACCGTATTTCTCAAAAAGGGCAACGACCATATCCCATTGACCACCATCTTGTTGAGGTGTTTGAAGTAGGAATTTAACCTTACGGCTCGTCAAATCTTGGTCTGCGGTTGCAATGACTTGCTCCAAGAACCAGTTTGATTTCTCATACTTATCCCAGAAGAATGTATGAGCCTGTGACAACTCAAAGTTTTCCAATTTATATTGAGAGATGAGTTTGTGACGGAAGGTGTTAAGGGCTGCAAACATCCAGCAACGACCAGACGCTTTCTGGTTTGTTACCTTGTCCTTGGTCAAATCCAATGAGAAAACAGGTGTGTTGTCTACATGGCTTTGGCGACGTTCTAGGGCTGCAAAAATTCCATTATGGCTAGCAGCATTTTCAATCGCTTGGTATTTTACATTTGCTTCATAGTTGGCAAATAATTTATCAGTAAATGATTCTTGAATCGCGTTCATAGATTCCTCCTTTTATTCTACAGTCTATTATAACGCTTTTCACAAAGTAAGCAACTGAAAAACATAAAAGGCAAGGATATTCTTCCTCACCTTTTCGAATATAAATCAAATTAGGCAATATTCGCAAGGAGAGCTTCTAACTCTTCCTTGGTCAAGCGACGCCATTCCCCTCTTTGTAAGTTATCATCTAACATCAGAGTTCCCATAGTCAAACGCTGTAGGTCTACTACTTCCTTACCACAGTATGCCACCATACGCTTGACCTGATGGAACTTCCCTTCTGCAATAGTCACACGGATTTGGCTCTGATTCTTTTCTGAATCTACCAACACAAGCTCCAGTCTAGCGGGCTGACAGGTAAAGTCTTTGAGAGGAATTCCCTTAGCAAATATCTCTACGTCTTCTTGGGTCATAATTCCCTTAACCTGTGCCAGATAGGTCTTATCCACATGACGCTTGGGTGAAAGAAGAGCATGGGCAAGCTGGCCGTCATTAGTCAAGAGCAAAAGACCATGCGTGTCAATATCCAAGCGTCCTACTGGGAAAACTTCCTTGCTCCGAGCAATATCATCCAGCAAGTCCAGAACGGTTCTGTGTTTGGGATCCTCAGTCGCTGAAATAGCCCCTTTGGGCTTGTTCATCATGTAGTAGACAAACTCTTCATACTCCAGTACTTGCCCATCAAATCGAATCTCATCTCTTTCTTCATCAATATGCAATTTAGCTGATTTTTCTTTTTTACCATTTACCGTCACGCGCCCAGTCTTGAGCATGTTTTTGACCTCTGTCCGGCTCCCTACAGCGCAGGCAACTAAAAATTTATCTAATCTCATAGAACTATTATATCACACTCAAAAGGAGGCTGGTACAATGACCAACCTCCTTTTCGTTTCATACTCTTCAAAAATCTCTTCAAACCGCGTCAACGTCGCCTTGCCGTATAGATGTTACTGACTTCGTCAGTTCTATCTACAACCTCAAAACAGTGTTTTGAGCTGACTTCGTCAGTTCTATCTGCAACCTCAAAGCAGTGCTTTGAGCAACCTGCGGCTAGTTTCCTAGTTTGCTCTTTGATTTTCATTGAGTATCAGATTTAAGAAATTAACTTCCTCTTCTCCAGAAAATCGCTAAGACAATCATGGAACCTAGTACTGCCGGAATAATGGTAGTTCCTGCTATTATCGGTCCCCAAGTCCCAAAAAGCAAATGGCCTATAAAGGCACCAATCCATCCGAGAAACATTTTTCCAAAACATCCCATGTGTTCTCCACGATTGGTCAGAGTACCTGCTAAAAATCCCACTAGGAGACCAACGAACATACTTCCTAACATATTATCTCCTTAATTTGCCCAATCTCCGTTACGGAAGAGTGGTACACGTGTCCCATCTTCACGGATACCATCTATATCCATTTGGTTAGAACCAATCATAAAGTCTACGTGAACATCTGAACGGTTAAGCCCCGCAGCTTCAAGCTCCTCTTCGCTCATCTCCGCTCCACCAACAACGCTAGTTGCATAGGCTGCACCGATAGCCAAGTGATTTGACGCATTCTCATCGAAAAGGGTGTTAAAGAAGGTAATGCCTGACTGAGAAATTGGGCTTGGATCTGGTACCAAGGCACATTCACCCAAGGCACGCGCACCCGCATTTTCAAAGACAAGGTCTTTCATGACTTGATCGCTTTTTTCTGCAGTGATATCCACAATTTGTCCATCCTTGAAGGTTACTTTAATTCCTTCGATGATATTTCCATTATAGCTAAGCGGTTTTGTAGAAGTGACATAACCATCTGCACGACGGAAGTCTGGCGCTGTGAAGACCTCTTCTGTCGGCATATTTGGCAAGAATCCTTCTCCCTGCGCATTGATAGCACCAGCTGATTCCCAAACGTGGTTCTTAGGCAAGCCAAGTGTCAAATCTGTTCCTGGCGCTGTGTAGTGAAGGGCTGAAAATTGCTCTTTATTAAGCATATCAGCTTTACTCTTAAGGATAGCTGCATGCTCTTCCCAAGCCTTAACAGGATCTGCTTCGTAGACTCGGCAAGTTTTGAAGATTTGGTCCCAAAGGAGATCGACTGCTTCTTCATCGCTCGCAGCATTTGGAAAGACTTTCTTAGCCCACTCAAGTCCAGCAGCGGCTGCTACAGTCCAGCTAACCTTGTTGGATTGAGTTGCGATACGCATTGGCTTCATGGCAAGTCCCATAGCTTTGGCAGAAGCTGATAGCTTGTCAGCATCCACTCCGTTCAAGGCACCTGGATCAGATGAACGAACCCCAAGACGGCTAGCTTTGTTCTCTAAAAGATAGTTCATCTCAGCAATCTTGTATTCTGGCACATTGTCCAGACGCTCCATCGGCGCATGGAGGAATTTCTCACGGTTGATGACATCATCTGTCCACTGAACGATCACCTCATGTGCACCCAAAGCATAAGCTTCTTTGACGATTAAGTGAGCCAACTCACGTTGCTCCACATCGATAGAGAGAGCCAAAGTGTGACCAGGTTGCACATTAATTCCATTCGCAACCAATAATTTCGCATATTTTTCTAGATTTTCTTTAAAATTTGGTAAAACCATGTTGTTTTCTCTTTTCTATTTTTATTTTTCTTTCAAGGCAGAGAATAATCCTGCTAAAGCAATAGCACCTGACAAGAGTGCTGTTGATAGAAGAATTGTCTGATCAGCAAGTTCTAATTGATATTCAATACCTTCTCAGCCGGCTTGTCTTCTGCGAAAATTCTTAGTTTCATCTTTTTTCCTCCAAGACCTTAAAACAACTCATCAAACAAACTGAGCTGGTTATCCTCTGGCATATTGCCCAGAATCCCCATTTCATCCATCTTTTCAACCAAGGTTGATGAGAGTCCACCACGCTTGCGTAGTTCTGTTTTAGAGAGGAATTCTCCCTCTTCACGCGCTCGCACCAACTGCTTAGCAACGTTCTCTCCCAGACCATCCATTGCTACAAATGGTGGAATCAGTGTATCTCCGTCAATGATGAATTCAGTCGAATCACTACGGTAGAGGTCTAACTTCCCAAACTTGAAACCACGTTCCCACATTTCATTGACAATCTCAAGAGTTGTATAGAGGTCAATCTCCACATTAGAGGCCTCATTGTTCTTCCGTTTTTCAGAGATTTCTTCCATTCTGCGTTTGATGGCATCCAAACCCGCACCCATGGTCTTGATATCAAAAGCCTTAGCACGGATTGAGAAGTAAGCACAGTAATAATAAATGGGATGATGAACCTTGAAGTAAGCTACACGCAAGGCCATCATAACGTAGGCTGCCGCATGGGCCTTAGGGAACATATACTTAATTTTCCCACAGGACTCGATATACCACTCTGGCACCTTATTAGCCTTCATGGCTTCAATGTAGCCATTGCGTTCCTCTTCGGAAATCTTGAGCCACAATCCCTTACGTACCCGTTCCATGATGGTAAAGGCCATCTTAGGTTCGAGACCAGCATGCATGAGGTAAACCATGATGTCGTCCCGACAACCGATAACAGTCGATAGATCTGCTATTCCTTGCTTAATCAGATCTTGAGCATTGCCCAGCCAAACGTCAGTACCGTGGGACAGTCCAGACAGCTGAAGCAATTCCGCAAAAGTCGTCGGATGCGTCTCATCTACCATCCCACGTACAAAGTTGGTTCCAAATTCTGGAATCCCCAGCATACCTGTCGGAGTTCCGATTTGTTCAGGAGTTACACCTAGTACATCCGTCCCAGAAAAGAGAGCCATCACGCCTTCGTCATCCATAGGGATTTCATTAGGGTCAATACCAGACAAGTCCTGAAGTTTTCGAATCATAGTCGGATCATCATGTCCCAGTACATCGAGTTTGAGGACGTTCTCATCGATATCGTGGAAGTTAAAGTGAGTCGTCTGCCATTCAGCCGTCACATCATCTGCTGGATACTGGACAGGCGTAAAGTCGTAGACATCCATGTAGTTAGGAATAACAACGATTCCCCCTGGGTGTTGTCCTGTCGTTCGTTTGACACCAGCTGCACCTTGAGCAAGACGTTCCACCTCTGCATCGCGATAAAACTTGCCATAATCTCGCTCATAGCCCTTGACAAATCCATAAGCGGTCTTGGCAGCCACCGTACCAACCGTTCCTGCACGGAAGGCATATTCCTCACCAAAGATATCACGCACATCCAAGTGGGCGCTAGGCTGGTCTTCTCCCGAGAAGTTCAAGTCAATATCAGGAACCTTGTCTCCATCAAAACCAAGGAAGGTCTCGAACGGAATATCCTGGCCATTTTTACTGAGTTTGTGACCACATTTTGGACAGTCCTTATTGGGCATATCAAATCCTGAACCATACGAACCATCGGTAATAAATTCGCTGTACTGACACTGACCACAGACATAGTGAGGAGAGAGAGGATTGACCTCTGTAATCCCAATCATAGTCGCAACGAAACTAGATCCTACAGACCCACGAGAACCAACCAAGTAACCCCGTTCATTGGAACGTTGCACCAACATCTGGGAAGCTAGATAAATCACAGCAAATCCATTCCCCAGTATAGATGTTAATTCTTTTTCAATCCGCAAATCGACAATATCTGGCAGTGGATTTCCATAAATCTCAAAAGCTTTCTTGTAGGTCAATTCAGCGACCGTTTCTTCAGCCTTGTCGATGAAGGGCGTGTACAAGTCCCCCTTAACAACCTCAACAGGTTCAAAGATATCTGCCAAGGCATTGGTGTTTTCAATAACCAATTTGCGAGCTAATTCCTCTCCCAAGAATGCAAATTCATCCAACATTTCATTAGTCGTTCTAAAATGAGCTTTTGGAAGAGGAGCGGGTTGAGCATGTTCCCCATGACCAATAGTTCGGTTAATCATCGCCCCCTGTCCCAAACTACGGACGATAATTTCACGGTAAATCTCTTCTTCTGGTTCGATATAGTGGACATTTCCCGTAGCCAAAACGGGCTTGCCAAGACGGTCGCCGACCTCTATCAAACTTTTGATAATGGTCTGTAGTTCTTCCATATCCTTGACCTGCTCCTTGGCGATCAATGGCGCATAGATAGCTGGTGGCATGATCTCAATAAAGTCATAATACTTGGCCACCTCAACCGCCGCATCTACACCTTGGGAAACAACCGCGTCAAAAACTTCACCTTCAGAGCAAGCTGATCCTAAAATCAACCCCTCCCTATGGGCATCTAGAACCGTTCTCGGAATCCGCGGCACTCCTTCAAAGTACTTGGTATTAGACAAGGAAACCAGCTTAAAGATATTTTTTAGCCCTACTTGATTCTTGACATAAATGGTCGCATGCTTGATCCGAGCTTTTTTATAAGAATCTGGACTAATCAAATCAATATTAAGTCTAGCTAGATCGGTCACACCATGTTTTTCTGCTACTTCTTTGATAAAGATGAAAAGCAGGCGACCTGTAGCTTCCGCATCGTAGTTGGCCATGTGGTGATGCTCTAAGGCCACACCAAAACGCTTAGTCAAAGGCCCCAAACCATGACGTTTATACTCAGGATACAGGTTTCTAGCAAACTCAAGCGTATCAATCACTGGTTGACTAATCTTAGGCAAACCATGACGCTCATAATTGGCATTCATAAAGCCAACGTCAAAGGTAGCATTATGGGCAACTAAGACTGTATCCTTGCAGAATTCTTGGAATTCTTGCAAAACTTGTTCTAGTGGTTTGGCATTTTTGACATGGTCATCTGTAATTCCAGTCAACTCAGTAGTAAAAGCTGACAAGGGATGACCAGGATTGATAAATTCATCAAATTCGGCAATAACATTCCCCTTGTACATCTTAGAGGCCGCAACCTGAATCAAGTCATTATAAATAGCTGAAAGTCCCGTTGTTTCCACGTCAAAGACCACATAGGTCGCTTCTGACAAGTCCATCTCTACTTCGTTATAGACGATAGGAACACGGTCCTCCACGATATTGGCTTCCATACCATAGATCAGCTGGATTCCCGCTTTCTTAGCCGCCTTATAGCCGTGTGGGAAGGACTGGACATTCCCATGGTCCGTGATGGCAACCGCCTTGTGTCCCCACTTAGCAGCTGTCGCAACGATCTCTTCTACCTCGGGTAGTGCATCCATGGTCGACATATTAGTATGAGCATGAAACTCAACCCGACGCTCACCTTCTGGCATCAAATCCTTCCGCTCATAGTGAACAACTTCCTGCACATCCTGTACGTTCATAGTCAAATCGCGTGTGAAGTTATTCATCTCCACATTCCCACGCACTCGGAGCCAAGAATTTTTCTTGATGAGATCAAACTTCTGGGCCTCTTCCTCGTTCTTAACCCACTTTTGCATAGAAAAACTGGAAGTGTAGTCCGTCATTTTAAAATTGATTAAAACACGACCTGTTCTGGTCACTTTTTGCTCCATATCAAACACAACCCCTTCAAAGACCAGACGATTCTCCTCCGTCGTCACTTCGATCATAGGAGTAATCTCTGCCTTATCCAGCTTTGGTTTAGCTACAGCTTTTTTGACTTGAAAATCAAAGGCTGGCTTCTCTTCCGCTGGAGGAGGTGCCATCTGTTCCAGTTGTTCCATAGCACGGAGCGCTTCCTCATTGGCCGCTTGAACAATCTGCTCATTTTCAGCATGAAAGGCCTCTTCCTGTTCTTGGGTCAGCACATCATTTTTCTCTACTTGACAATTAAAAGTTGGAAAGCCAAATTTTTCAAGTTGTTTAGCTAAATTAGGAAGGTGATTTTTCTTAAAGTGTTCCTTATCAATCGCCTCGGAGCCTTCAATCAAGAGTTGATTGCCCTCAGCACGAACTTGCAAATTTTGATAAAGGGACTTAAAACCTTGACTAGCACATGGTCCCTCAGAGAAAGCCTCCCTATAGTAGGACTGCAAGAGTTGATTTGAAAATTCTTGAGACAGAGCCTTGATTTCGAAAATAGCTTTATTGCCTGTCTTAGAAAATTCTTCCCTCAAACCTTTCTTTAATTCTAAAAAGATTTCTATCGGTAAAATATTAGAAAATACGAAATGAAACTCCCATATCTTACTAATTTTATGAACCACAACTCGCTCAATATCGGCCTGTGCTAAAGCAGGAGCCTGTCTCATTTCAGCAGGCATCTCCAATTGATTCATCAAAATTTCAAAACTATTTGACATTCATTTTCCTCACATTATTCTCCTACTATTTTACCATACTTAGAGGTGTTTTCTAAAGACAAAAGGAAGCCACTAAGTGACTTCCTTCTAGAGTGAGGACTGATTAGTCTTCACCTTTGTTTTTCTTAATGATTTCTTCTTGTACTGACTTAGGTACATCTTCGTAGTGGTCAAATACCATCATGAATGTACCACGTCCTTGAGATGCAGAACGAAGAACTGTTGCGTAACCGAACATTTCAGCAAGTGGAACGTAAGCACGAACGATTTGGCTGTTACCATGTGCTTCCATACCATCTACACGTCCACGACGAGCAGTTACGTGACCCATAACATCACCAAGGTTTTCTTCTGGAACAGTGATTGTTACAAGCATCATTGGTTCAAGGATAGCTGGTTGTGCTGATTTAGCAGCTTCTTTAAGAGCAAGTGAAGCCGCGATCTTGAAGGCAGTTTCAGATGAGTCGACATCGTGGTATGAACCATCGTAAAGTTTAGCTTTAACGTCAACCATTGGGTAACCTGCAAGAACACCGTTAGCCATAGATTCTACCAAACCTTTTTCAACAGCTGGGATAAATTCACGAGGAACCACACCACCGACGATTGCGTTTTCGAATTCGAATCCTTTACCTTCTTCGTTTGGAGTAAATTCAATCCATACATCACCGAATTGACCTTTACCACCAGACTGACGTTTGAAGAATCCACGTGCTTGAGTAGAAGCGCGGAATGTTTCACGGTAAGATACTTGAGGAGCACCTACGTTAGCTTCAACTTTGAACTCACGACGCATACGGTCAACAAGGACGTCAAGGTGAAGCTCACCCATACCAGAGATAACTGTTTCACCAGTTTCAACGTTTGTTTCAACGCGGAATGTTGGATCTTCTTCAGCCAATTTTTGAAGAGCGATACCCATCTTGTCTTGGTCAGCTTTAGATTTTGGCTCAACCATCAATTGGATAACTGGTTCTGGAACGTTGATTGACTCAAGGATGATTTTAGCTTTTTCATCTGTCAATGAGTCACCAGTTGTAGTATCTTTCAAACCAACGGCAGCAGCGATATCACCTGAGTAAACAGTGTCAATTTCTTGACGGCTGTTGGCGTGCATTTGAAGGATACGTCCGATACGCTCACGTTTACCTTTAGAAGTGTTCAATACGTATGAACCTGATTGAAGAACACCAGAGTAAACACGGAAGAATGTCAAACGACCTACGAATGGGTCTGTCATGATCTTGAAGGCAAGAGCTGCAAATGGCTCTTCATCAGATGCTGGACGAGTTTCTTCTTCATCTGTATCTGGGTTGATACCTTTGATCGCTGGGATGTCAAGTGGGCTTGGAAGGTAGTCAATAACCGCATCAAGCATCAATTGAACACCTTTGTTCTTGAAGGCAGAGCCACACAATACTGGGAAGAATTCAACGTTGATAGTCGCTTTACGGATACCAGCTTTCAATTCTTCGTTAGTGATTTCTTCACCTTCGAGGTATTTCATCATCAATTCTTCGTCAGTTTCAGCAACTGCTTCGATCAATTTTTCACGGTATTCTTGAGCTTGGTCAAGGTATTCAGCTGGGATGTCTTCTTCAAGGATATCTGTACCAAGGTCGTTAGTATAGATTTCAGCTTTCATCTTGATCAAGTCGATGATACCACGGAAGTCATCTTCAGAACCGATTGGCAATTGGATTGGGTGTGCATTCGCTTGAAGACGATCGTGAAGTGTGCTTACAGAGTAAAGGAAGTCAGCACCGATTTTGTCCATTTTGTTGGCAAATACGATACGTGGAACTCCATACTCAGTTGCTTGACGCCAAACTGTTTCAGTTTGAGGCTCAACACCTGATTGTGAGTCAAGAACGGTAACAGCACCATCCAATACACGAAGAGAACGTTGTACTTCGATTGTGAAGTCCACGTGTCCTGGTGTGTCGATAATGTTTACGCGGTGGTTGTTCCATTGAGCTGTTGTCGCAGCAGATGTGATAGTGATACCACGTTCTTGCTCTTGCTCCATCCAGTCCATTTGTGACGCACCTTCGTGAGTTTCACCGATTTTGTGGATTTTACCAGTGTAGTAAAGAATACGCTCAGTAGTTGTTGTTTTACCAGCATCGACGTGAGCCATGATACCGATATTACGAGTTTTTTCAAGTGAAAATTCGCGTGCCATGAGGTTTGTTTCTCCTATTTATTTTTGATTTCTATTCTATTATAACATGATTTTAATAAAAACGGATAGGCAGGACCTACCCGTTCTCAATGTTTTCATGCTATTGTTGGTTTCAACTTACAGGATGGTAAGTTGAGTTATAGCTAATAATAATCGATTTAGCTAATTTGAACCCGGGCTAAAAGCTCGGAAAATAGATAAGCTCTCCTAGAATCTTCGATTCTTCGTCAAACTTCCTAATTTTCAGTCGCTTTTTTAACGCCCTTAGTATCTTAATCTTACCAACGGAAGTGTGCGAATGCACGGTTAGCTTCAGCCATACGGTGAGTGTCTTCACGTTTCTTAACAGCTGCACCAGTGTTGTTAGCAGCATCCAAGATTTCTTTTGCAAGACGGTCTTGCATTGTGTGTTCACCACGAAGACGAGCGATTGTTACCAACCAACGAAGTCCAAGTGTTGTACGACGTTCTGGACGAACTTCAACTGGGACTTGGTAGTTAGAACCACCAACACGACGTGCACGTACTTCAAGTACAGGCATGATGTTTTCCATAGCTGTTTCAAATACTTCAAGTGCATCGTTTCCAGTAGCTTCTTTGATTTGCTCAAAGGCACCGTAAACGATTGAAGCAGCTGTACCACGTTTACCATCAAGCATAACGCGGTTGATAAGACGAGTAACTAGTTGTGAATTGTAAAGCGGATCTGGCAATACGTCACGTTTTGGAGCTCTATTTTTACGACTCATTTCTCTTTATCCCCTTTCCTTATGCTTTTGGACGTTTAGTACCGTATTTAGAACGGCCTTGTTTACGATCGTTAACACCTGCAGTATCAAGTGCACCACGGACGATATGGTAACGTACCCCTGGAAGGTCTTTTACACGTCCACCACGAAGAAGAACCACGCTGTGCTCTTGCAAGTTGTGTCCGATACCTGGGATGTAGGCAGTAACTTCGATAAGGTTGCTCAAACGTACACGAGCGAATTTACGAAGGGCTGAGTTAGGTTTTTTAGGTGTCATTGTTCCAACACGAGTTGCAACACCACGTTTTTGTGGTGAAGAAACGTTTGTTTGAACTTTTTTATGACTGTTGTAACCAACGTTCAAAGCTGGTGATTTAGATTTTTCTACTTTTGATTTACGCGGTTTGCGAACCAATTGGTTAATTGTAGGCATCTACATTCTCCTGTGTTTTTTTATTTTTGGTGATGATACACTTGGTGACAGCTATCATCTGTGTGTACTTTTGCAACATTTGTCAGCACGTCCCTGTACACTCTTGAGAGACCAAAAGTAAAAAGTACCGTGTATTATTGTAACAAAATTTTCCCTTGGTTGTCAAGATATTTTTCTTTTTTATTGTTAATTTTAGCTCTTTTGTAGTGCTCCCTAAAAAAGAAAAAGGAGGAATCCCACCCTCCTAAAGTTAGTATTGTTCCATTCAATCCCATCAATTTTAGCACATAATGGTTTTCGAGATATGATAGTATCACAACCAACCAGATTCTTTAGCGATATTGGCTGCCTCTGTTCGATTACCTGCATCTAGTTTCGAAAGAATATTGGTGACATAGTTTCGGACTGTTCCGTTGGATAGATAAAGTTTGTCTGCAATTTCTTGGTTAGAGAAGCCCTGAGCAATTCCCTTTAAAACTGCGATTTCTTGTTCTGTTAATGGATTGGGATGCGTCATCACCACTTCCATCAATTCAGGCGAATACTCCTTGCGTCCTTCTAGGACGGTGTGCAAGGTTTGCATGAGGTCTGCAATGTTTCTTTCTTTTAATACATAAGCATCTACTCCAGCCTTGACCGCACGTTCAAAATACCCAGGACGCTTGAAGGTCGTCACCACAACCACCCTTGTTTCAAGCTTTTCTGCTCGTATCCATTCCAAGACTTCAAGACCTGTCTTAACAGGCATTTCTACGTCAAGGATGGCGATATCCACAGACGCCTTTTTTAATAGTTGGATTGCTTCTTGCCCATTCTTTGCTTGAAAGACAGACTCTACATCCGGTTGAAGCGTGAGCAACTGGCACATGGCATCTCGCAACATACTTTGATCTTCTGCGACTAATACTTTCATCTACTTTCTCTCCTTATAAGGTAGTCGAACCTGAACTTCTGTCGGTTGTTTCCAACTAATTACCTCTACTTCTCCCGAAAATGGAAGAACACGATCTCGAACTGTATGGAGGTCATCCCCCTTTATAGAAGTAAAGCCACAGCCATCATCTCTCACTGTTAGAATGAGTTCTTTCTCTGTCCGTTCTAATTTCAAGTAGACTTTAGACGCTTTAGCATGTTTGATGATATTGGTCACTAATTCAAGTAAAATCATGGAAGCCGTTGACTCCAATTCCTGAGTTAAGCTAGCTGTATCTAGTTGATTAGCTATTTCCACCTCAATTCCAGCAATTTCTAACATCTTTTTCACAGTCTCTAGTTCGGATGTCAAAGTTCTAGACTTAAGATTTTCCACAATGGTTCGCACTTCATTCATGGAATCCTTGCTGATCTGGTGAATTTCTTTTAATTCCTTTTCCACCTGTGGGTAAGCCTCCATCTGAAACAACTGCAAAGCTAAATCTGTCTTGACACTCAGCATAGCAAAGGTGTGTCCCAGACTATCATGCAAATCCTGACCGATACGACTGCGTTCATTTTCAGCAAGCCATAGATTTATCTGGGCATTTTGCTTAGTCTGAGCTTCTTTCAAATCCTCGATAATGCGAATCCGAACCAAGCCAAAAGTCATTAAATCGATAAAAGTGAGAATTCCAAGTAGATAGACTAGAAACTCAACTTCAACTTCCTGAAAAATCAAAAGTTGCCCCACAACAAGGACTTGAGCAAGGAGAAAAGTCCGGACATGTAAAGAATTAAAACTACGTACGCCGAAATGATAAATTAAGAGATTGGCAAGGAAAAAGAAGAACCAGATATAATTTACACCAACAAAGGCAGTATTCCCAGCTACATAGGCTAGCATAATCACCCAACAGAGCCAGGATAAACGCTGACTCTTGGTGGTTAAAACACCTAAGTAAGCCAAGACAAACAGAATGTCAATCAACAAATGCCAGCTAGGAAGCTCCCCAGTCACTACAGGTAGGATGGGGAAAATCATAAAAATTAAACTGGCCCAATACATATAATCTATGCTTTTCAGTCTTACAAGCATTAAGCATTCTCCTTATGACTTTGAAGGTAAATGGTCAAACCAAACAAAACTGTTGAAAAAACAAGTAGATAAACTGTGGCTGATAAATTGATGCCACCCTCGTTTAAGAAGGTCTTGAGCAACTCCATCAACTGATAAGTTGGTAGGCACTTTCCGATTGCTTGCATCCAGTCTGGAAATAAAGAGATGGGCATCCAGAGTCCACCTAAAACAGCCAAGCTTAGATAGAGAAGATTGCCCACGACAGACATCAGCTGACTAGTTGGTAAGAGAGTCAAGGTCAAGCCAAGTGCTACAAATGCAATACTTCCCGCAATCAGCAAGAGCGCAGCCCCAATCCAGCTTCCTAAAGGCATATCCACACCTCTAACCAAGTGCCCAACTGAGAAAACAACCAGGATTGAGACCAAATAATCAACCATCATACTTGTTATCTTTGATAGATAATATTCTACCATATTTACCGGAGTATGGCGCAATGTTTTCTGCCAGTTGTTGATTTTATCGGTATGTAAGACAGCTGGAAATGAAAACATGGCTGTCGACATCATGGAAAAAGCCGTCATGGAGATGAGGTAATCACGCATAAAATTAGCTGGTCCACCGGGTGTGTCCTGGTACATGCCTGAAAAGAATAAATAGAAGGCTGTCGGCATACCTACTGATAATAAATAATAGACTAATTGTCGTTTGGTCAATAGAAATTCTATCTTGTTTAGTGCGATCCATCGTTTCATCTTAGTCATCTCCCTTTTGTGTTTCTTCAAAGATTGTATCCAACAAACTACGATTATTGACTTCAATTTCTTGAATCCTACATCCTGCTTGCACTAACAGTTCCCAGAAAGCATTTGCCTCTCGTGTGACTACTTGCAGAGCATCTTGTTTTTGTACCCACCTTTCAACCAAGTTTGACTGCTCAACGACTTCCTTGTAAGCTAGAGGAAGGATAAAATGCTTTTCAATCTCCTCACTACGCATAGCAAGAGGCGTCGTGTCACGAATCAATTCACCCTTGTGGAGCACCAAGATTCGATCAGCCGTATGCTCCACCTCTTCGATATAGTGAGAAGAATAGACAATGGTGACTCCTTGCGCTTTTAGGTCCCGAACAATTTCCCAAAAACGTTGACGAGTAGAGGTATCCATGGCAGCAGTTGGCTCATCTAAAAAAACAAGCTTTGGTCGCCCAATTAAGGTCAAGACAAAAGAGAAAAGACGCTTTTGCCCACCTGATAATTTTTCTGCAAATTGCTCTTTTTGTTGCTTATCAAACTGCAATAGTTGATCGATTTCCTGGTTACTCAAGTGATTTGGATAAATTTTTTGAAAGAAAACAATCAACTCTTTTACCTTTAGTTTCTGAACGATTACATTCTCTTGAGGGAGGTAGGATCTTGTATAGTCTAACTTAGAGCTCGTTACCGGCAAATCTTGGATAGATACTTGCCCACTGGTGACCAGTTTATCTCCAAGCAAACATGCCAAAAGTGTCGTCTTCCCAGCACCATTGGGACCAATCAAGGCAACACATTCACCATCAGCTACCTCAAAGGAAATATCCTTCAAAATAGCCTTGCCCTTGATGATTTTATTTAAGCTTTCTACCTTAATCATGTTCATGATATTCTCCTTTCAGCCACTCCTTTCCCATCGGAAAGGCAATAAAAATCATAAATCCTAATCCCCAGGCACCAGGGATGAATTGGTGAAGGAAGGCATGATCAAACCAACCTGTAAACATTTCTACCAACCATACCTCTAGTGATAGTCCAATAAAAAGATAGAGAATCGCTTTTTTCATTTTTCAAACTCCTTTTTCACATCTGAGACCAATTTCAAGCCTTCTCGGATAAGCCAAGACATCATGCCAAATCCTGCAAACAACTCCCAAGGAAAATGATAGAAGCCTTCATCCAATCCTGAAAACATGAGATAAGTCATGACTCCTGCTGCTACTAAACTCATTGCGACAATTACTTTATGTTTCATTTTTTCTTCCTCCATTTGATACATCTAGTATAATTCTTTGAAGGTAGAATCACTAGAAGCTTCTGTCATGAGGAAATATGACAAATGTCATAAAAATTCTGTTCAAAACAAGCAAGATACACTATACAATAAAACACAAGTAGAAAAACTCTCAGTTAGTTTCCTCAAAAGAGATATCAACCCCAATTCACACTATATTGAAAACTAATACTTATTTAAAATCAAAAGAGTAGAAATTTTTATCGTACAAATACATATATTATAGGCATAGCAAAAAATTCTTCAATTACTTTCTTAAAAGTTTGTAAGAATTATACAATCTGTTAAATTTTAATTTATGTACCTAAACTACAGTAATCATTGAACAAATCAGGAAACAAAAAAGTATACTCAATCAAAATGAATTACTGAAATTAAAAAAGAGAGAAGCAAACTGATTCTCTCTTAATGTATATAATATCTAGTTAAAACAAAAAAGATACGCTTACGTATCTCTGTAATGAATCGGGAAGACAGGATTCGAACCTGCGACACCTTGGTCCCAAACCAAGTACTCTACCAAGCTGAGCTACTTCCCGAGTTAAATAGAAAAATGCACCCTAGAGGAGTCGAACCTCTAACCGCCTGATTCGTAGTCAGGTACTCTATCCAGTTGAGCTAAGGGTGCTCATTAGTTTATGCCGAGGACCGGAATCGAACCGGTACGATCGTTACCAATCGCAGGATTTTAAGTCCTGTGCGTCTGCCAGTTCCGCCACCCCGGCCTCTCTAAGCGAACGACGGGATTCGAACCCGCGACCCCCACCTTGGCAAGGTGGTGTTCTACCACTGAACTACGTTCGCACTGTTTTCTTCTATCTAAAAATGCCGGCTACATGACTTGAACACGCGACCCTCTGATTACAAATCAGATGCTCTACCAACTGAGCTAAGCCGGCTCATTTATTTTATCTTAATGCGGGTTAAGGGACTTGAACCCCCACGCCGTTAAGCGCCAGATCCTAAATCTGGTGCGTCTGCCAATTCCGCCAAACCCGCATATATGACCCGTACTGGGCTCGAACCAGTGACCCATTGATTAAAAGTCAATTGCTCTACCAACTGAGCTAACGAGTCTAAAATAACTTCCGTTATCTTAAACGGTCCCGACGGGAATCGAACCCGCGATCTTCGCCGTGACAGGGCGACGTGATAACCGCTACACTACGGGACCTATGGGAGTTAACGGGATCGAACCGCTGACCCTCTGCTTGTAAGGCAGATGCTCTC